>JAGPGI010000458.1 GCA_018056045.1 Paracoccus sp. (in: a-proteobacteria) | reverse complement strand
TCATGGCGATCCTGCTGTGGTCCTCGGTCACCAAGTTCGCCAAGATCCCGGCGCTGTGGACGCTGGAAATGGCGCAGTTCACGCTGGTCGCCTATTACCTGCTGGGCGCGCCCTATTCGATGCAGCTCGGCGCCAATGTGCGCATGGACCTGCTTTACGCGCGCCTGCCGGTCAAGCGGCAGGCGGCATGGGACATCTTCACCATCTTCTGCCTGCTGTTCTATCTGGGCGTGATGTTGTGGGGGGCGGTGGACAGCACCGCCTATAGCTTCCAGATCGGGGAACGCGCGCCCAGCGCCTGGCGGCCACCGCTATGGCCGATCAAGGTCATCATCACCGTCAGCTTTGCGCTGATGATCCTGCAGGCCATTGCCCATCTGATCCGGGACATCGCCATCATTCGCGGCATCGAGATCGACCGCCCCTTCGCCGGAGACGTTGATAGATGAGCTACGAATGGATCGCGATCCTGATGTTCTCGACCATGCTGTTGATGATGGTCACCGGGCAGCGGGTCTTTGGCGCCATCGGCTTTGTCGCCGTGGTCGCGGCCCTGTTGCTGTGGGGACCGGGCGGCACCGACATGGGCTTTTCCGCCGTGATGAAGGTGATGAAGTGGAACGCGCTGCTGACGCTGCCGATGTTCGTCTTCATGGGCTATGTCATGTCGGAATCCCGGCTGGCCGAGGACCTTTACCGCATGTTCCACGTCTGGTTCGGGCCATTGCCCGGAGGGCTGGCCATCGGGACGATCCTGCTGATGGTGCTGATTTCGGCGATGAACGGGCTTTCGGTCGCGGGCATGGCCATCGGCGCCACCATCGCGCTGCCCGAACTGGTCAAGCACCGCTATGACAAGCCGATGATTTCGGGGGTCATCCAGGCCGGCTCAAGCCTTGGCATCCTGATCCCGCCCTCGGTCGTTCTGGTGCTGTATTCGCTGATCGCGCGCCAGCCGGTCAGCCAGTTGTGGCTGGCGGGGATCGGGCCGGGCCTGCTGATGGCGACGCTGTTCATCGTCTATATCCTGATCCGCACCTGGATGAACCCCGCCCTTGCGCCCCCCATGCCCGCCGAGGAACGCGCCCAGATCACCTGGGCCGAGCGTTTCCGCCTGCTGCGGGCGGGCGTGCTGCCGCTGGTCATCTTTGCGGCGATGATGATCCCCTTTATCAAGGGCTGGACCTCGCTGACGGAAAGCAGCGTCGTGGGGGCGCTGGCCGCCGTCGCCGCCGCCATCATCAAGGGCCGCTTCACCCGTCAGGTGTTCGAGGTCGCGACCCGCCAGACGCTGGCCATCACCTGCATGTTCATGCTGATCATCATGGCGGCGCTCAGCTTTGGCGCGGTCTTTGACGGGCTGGGCGCCGGCCGCGCGATCGAGAACCTGTTCCTGCAGGAAATGCACCTGACGCCCTTGCAGGTGCTGCTGCTGATGCAGGCCTCGTTCCTGATCATGGGGATGTTTCTGGACGACACCGCGATGCTGGTCATCGTCGCGCCGATCTATGTGACCATGGCGCGGTCTCTGGGCTTTGATCTGGTCTGGTATGGCATCCTTTACACGATCACCTGCCAGATCGCCTATCTGACGCCGCCCTTTGGCTACAACCTATTCCTGATGCGCGCCATGGCGCCACGGGATTTCACGCTGGGCGTCATCTACCGTTCGGTCCTGCCATTCGTGCTGATCATGGTGCTGACCTTGGGGCTTGTGATCGCATTCCCGGACATCGCCATGTGGCTGCCCCATTCGATCTACGGACAATAACACCAACAGGGAGAATGAAAAAATGACCACCAGACGCAAGTTCATCACCCACGGCGCCCTTGCCGCCGGTGCGGGGGCGCTGGCCAGCCCGGCCATCGCGCAGGGCGCGCCGCTGAAATGGCGCATGCAGACCTATGCCGGCGCGGCACTGGGCGAGCATGTCTGCAAGCCCGCCATCGAGGCTTTCAACAAGATCGCCAATGGCCAGATGGAGATCGAGCTGTTCTACGCCGACCAGCTTGTGCCCACGGCCGAGCTGTTCCGCGCCATGCAGAACGGCACCATCGACGCCGTGCAATCCGACGATGACAGCATGGCGAGCCCGACGGAGGTGACCGTGTTCGGCGGCTATTTCCCCTTTGCGCTGCGCTATTCGCTGGATGTGCCGGCGCTGTTCAACCACTACGGCCTTGATGAGATCTGGAAGGAACAATACGCAGCCCAAGGTATCCAGCACATCTCGGCCGGGTCGTGGGACCCGTGCAACTTTGCCACCAAGCAGCCGATCAACAGCCTTGCCGACCTGCAGGGCAAGCGCGTCTTTACCTTCCCGACCGCCGGGCGCTTCCTGACGAAATTCGGCGTCGTCCCGGTCACCCTGCCATGGGAGGATATCGAGGTCGCCCTGCAAACCGGCGAGCTGGACGGCGTCGCATGGTCCGGCATCACCGAGGATTATACCGTGGGCTGGGCCGGTGCGACCGGGCATTTCCTCACGAACAGCATCTCGGGCGCGTGGATCGGGCATTTCTTTGCCAACCAGAAACGCTGGGAGGAAGTGCCCGAGCATCTGCGCGAGCTGATGAAGACCGTCTTTGACCAGTCGCATTACTATCGCCAGCACTGGTACTGGTCGGGCGAGGCCAAGCTGCGCGTGACCGGCGAGAAGATGAAACTGACCACCATCCCGGCCGAGGAATGGGGCACGGTCGAGGCC
>JAGPGI010000457.1 GCA_018056045.1 Paracoccus sp. (in: a-proteobacteria) | reverse complement strand
TCCAGATCGTCTGCGAAAGGGCCTTCATCAACCTGCCGCAGGCCTATGTGCCCTCGCGCGAGCGGCCCAACACGATCCAGATCGACACCTCGGCCGATCACGCCAATTCCATGATCGAACTGATCGAGTTCCCGGCGCTGGACCAGTATGAGGCCGAGGTGACCAATTTCTCGCGCGTCATCCGTGGCGAGGACGCGCCCTATTACGGCCTTGACGATGCCCGCGCCAATGCCGCCGTCGCCGACGCGGTCTTTGCCTCGGCGCAAAGCGGCAGCTGGGCCATGGTCGCGCGTGCCCCCGGCACGTGATCGGGCGGAACGTCTTGCCATGGCGGCAGGGCTCGGCCATGAGAAAGGGATGAACCCGACCCGGCCCCGGAACGCCTCGTGACCTCCAAGACCACATATACGCTTGAGGATGTCGCGACCCGCGCGGGCGTGTCGCGGGCGCAGGCCAGCCGCGCGCTGCGCGGCGATCCCGGCGTGCGCCCGGAAACCCGCCAGCATGTCGAGGCCGTGGCCGAGGCGATGAACTACCGCCCCAATGCGGCGGCGCGGGCGCTGGCCTCGAACAACCAGCTGACCATCGGCATCCTGATCGGCAATATCCTGAACCCGTTCGAGGCGCTGATCGCCGCGGCCTGCGACCGGGCCTTGCAGGCGACACGTTATGACGCGGTGCTGGCGATCAACGCCCAGAACGATGCCGAGGCGGAAAAGGCCGCGTCGCGGCTGATCGACAAGCGCATTGCCGGGCTGATCCTGATCGGCTCGCCGCGCGAGCAGAGCCTGATCCGCCAGATCGCGGCGCAGGTGCCCACGGTCTATATCGGCCGCGATCTGGCCAGCATCGGCGTGGCCTCGGTCTCGGCCGACGATCTTCTGGGAGCGCGGCTGGCGACGCAGCATCTGATCGGACTGGGCCACCGCCGCATCGCCCATATCAGCGGCGGCGGCGGGGCGGGCGCCGCGCGGCGCGAGAAAAGCTATCGCGATGCGATGGCGGCGGCGGGGCTGGAGCCGCTGGTCCATCAAGGCCATTACGACATTGATGCCGGGCTGGATGCGGTGCATCAGCTGATGGCGCTGCCCCAGCGCCCGACCGCGATCTTCGCCGCCAATGACCTTGTCGCCATCGGGGCAATGAACCGGCTGTTCTCGCTGGGCTATTCGGTGCCGCGCGATGTCTCGGTGGTGGGGTTTGACGACATTCCGCTGGCCAGTTCCTCGACGATTGCGCTCAGCACCGTGCGCCAGCCCAAGGACGAGATGGTGGCGCGCGGCATCGACATGCTGATCCGCCGCATCGAGGCCGCCACGGATGAGGTCGAGAACCTCATCCTTGCGCCGGGCTTCGTGCGCCGCGGCAGCACCGCGCCGCCGCCCTGAACGCCTGACCTAACCCGCCATGCGCAGCGAGGCCGGGCGGCTGACCGGGACCAACGCCGATGTGGACATGACGCGGCGATGGTCCCAACATGGGGCTTGGCGGCATTCGTGCCGCCCGGCCCCGACAGGTGGAACGCCATGGATCATCGGATTGACAGATCGGCGCCGGTGCTGGTCACCGGCGCCACCGGCTTTGTCGCCGGCTGGATCATCAAACGGCTGCTGGAACGGGGCGTCAGCGTCCATGCCACGGTCCGCGATCCAGGGAATGCCGAACGGCTGCGGCACCTGAATGCACTGCCCGGGGCGGACGGCGCCAGCCTGCGCTTTTTCAAGGCGGAGCTCTTGACCGAGGGCAGCTTTGCCGAAGCCATGGCCGGCTGCGGCGTGGTCTTTCACACCGCCTCGCCCTTTACCTCGACATTTGCCGACCCGCAAAAAGAGTTGATCGACCCCGCGCTTTTGGGCACGCGCAATGTGCTGGACGAGGCGCGGCGCACGGACGGCGTTCACCGCGTGGTGCTGACCAGCTCCTGCGCCGCGATCTATACCGATGCCGCCGATTGCGCCGATGCGCCGGGCGGTGTCCTGACCGAGAATGTCTGGAACCGCACCGCCTCGCTGGAATATCAGCCCTATTCCTGGTCCAAGACCCTGGCCGAGGCCGAGGCCTGGAAGATAGCCGAACATGCCCGTTTCCGGCTGGTCGCGATCAATCCCTGCCTGATCATGGGACCGGCGATCGGGGGTCGGCCCACGTCGGAAAGCTTTGCCATCATGGAACGTGCCGGGCGGGGCGAATTCCGCTTTGGCGCGCCGCGCCTTGGGCTGGGTTTCGTCGATGTCAGGGACGTGGCCGAGGCGCATCTTGCTGCCGCCTTTCGCCCTGACGCCGAGGGGCGCAATATCGTCTCGGGGCACGAATCCGACCTCCTGGCGGCGCTGATGACGCTGCAGGCGAAATACGGCGACCGCTATGCCCTGCCGACCAGTGCCGCGCCGAAGTTCCTGCTGTGGCTGCTGGCACCGCGCCTTGGGCTGACGCGCAAATTCGTCAGCCGCAATGTCGATGTGGCGTGGCGGGCCGATGCCAGTAAGGGGCGGCGCGAGCTGGGACTGACCTATCGCCCGCTGCAAGAGACGATGCAGGACATGTTCCAGTACATGATCGATCAGAAATACTTCTGAGGTCACACCGCGCCTTGATGGCTGGTCCCGGCATCCTCAAGGATCATCTCGGCGGCGCGCTCGGCCAGCATGAAGACGGCCATGACCAGAAAATACCCCGGAATGCGCGGAAAGGCCGAGGCATCGGCCACGCGCAGCCC
>JAGPGI010000092.1 GCA_018056045.1 Paracoccus sp. (in: a-proteobacteria) | reverse complement strand
CGCTCCAACCCCTCGATCAGCGCCTCGATCCGTTCCAGCCGCCGCTCGACCTGGCCGAATTGCAGCGCCATGATCCGCTCCTGCGTGTCAAAGCGCTGATCGTGCCAGTCAAAGGGCTCCTTGACGAAACGCGAGCCCTCCATCTCAGCCCTCCGCAATCGGCGGCAGGCCCAGCGCCGCCCGCTTTTCGGCCTCGGTCAGGAAACCCGCCTCGCCGATGCGCTTCCATTGCTGGTCGCGCTCCTCGGCCAAGGCCGGGACCTGATCGGGGTCGGGCCGCAGATCGATCTCGGCGCCCAGATGCTCACCCAGCCACCATGCCAGCGCACTGGCCACGCGCGTGATCAGCGGCAGCACCGTCAGCCGATAGAATGCCCGATGTGCCTCGGCGTAATTGGCATAGGTCGCGTCGCCCGGAATGCCGATCAGCATGGGCGGCACACCAAAGGCCTGCGCGATCTCGCGCGCGGCGGCCTTCTTGGTCTCGTGAAACTCCATGTCGCTGGGGCTGAAGCCCATCGGCTTCCAGTCAAGACCGCCTTCCAGCAACATCGGCCGCCCGGCATTGCGCGCGCCCTGATGGTGCATCTCCATCTCGCTCAGCAGCCGGTCATACTGGTCGGGGGCCAGCGCACCCTGCCCATCGGCGCCCTTGTAGACAAACGCCCCCGAGGGCCGCGCGGCATTGTCCAGAAGCGCCTTGGACCAGCTCGAGGCGCTGTTATGGACATCCACCGCGACGGCGGCTGCCTGCATCGGCGACAGACCGTAATGGTCGTCCAGCGGATGAAAGCTCTTGATGTGGCAGATCGGATCCGGGCTGCCAGTCATGTCAAAGCGGAACTTGCGCCCGCCCACGACATATTCATAGGCCGCAGGCCAGCCATCCGCGCCCGGCACCACCGCCATCCGGTCGGCGCGCAGAACATGCAACTCGGCCGGCAGTCCCTTTGCCCCCTCGCCCACGGCCTCCAGATAGCCGTTTCCACTTAGCAGGATCTGCCCGATCAGCGCCTCGAACAGCTCGGCCCGGCCCTGTCCCGCATTGGGTCGCCGCAGCAGGTCCAGCACCGGATGCACCTCATAGCGGCGCTCGCGATCCTGGCAGATCAGCGGCACGGCGGCGGCGGCCTCGGCGATCAGCCGCACGGCGCGAAACCCTACCGGATTGCCCGCAAAGCCGGTCCGCGTCAGCGACACCGTATCCCGGGGCGACCACACCACCCGCCCCGATCCCGAGGCAAGTGCCACCAGCTTGCCCGTGGCACTCGCCTTCTTTTCGACCTCGACGGGCGCAGCCTCCCGCCCGAACCAACGAAACGCCATAGGTTCCTCCTGAAATCCCAAGAAAAAAGGGCCGCAAGACGCGACCCTTTGCAGACCCCGAGAGATGATCCGGCGCCCGTTCTTTCATGCCCAAATATCCCGGGGTCCGGGGCAGAGCCCCGGCTTACAATCCCCGCACCTGCGGCCGCCGGTAATGCGATGCCGGCTCGATCATCAGCTCATGGACTGCCCAGACCAGCGCATCCAGCCGATCCGGCGAGCCCTTGCCGTCATAACCTTGCAGGGTCATGCGGCACATCTGGTCCTCCAGCGCACCCAGACCCCGCAGGTGATGAACCCGCCCCTGCTCGTAAAGCGCCGCGACCGGCTCGGCACGCAGCCCCTTGCCGCGCCCCGCCCGCAAGGCGCGGAACGGCACCAGCGGATCAACCTGCCGCAGCACGCTCTCGACCAGATCGCCGCCCTGATTGACCTCGGCGACCAGCCGCTCGGCCCCGTGGCGCTCCATTGCCGCAATCGCCGCCCGCGCCCAGTCCAGAGGCCCGCCCCTCACGGTCGCGTCCTCCAGCACATAGGCACGCCAGTCGGTGACCGGCCCCTCGGCCAGGACCCCGGCGACAACGATGCCGCATTCATCGGAACCGGCGCCGCCCGTCACCGCCGGATCGACGGCGACGACGATCCGCGACAGCCTCGGAGCGGTCTCGACCCGGCAGCGCTCGATGGTCTGGGTCGCCCAAAGCGCGCCCTCGACATCGTCCAAGAGCAGCCCTTCCAGCTCCTGCCGGCCCAGACGAGTGCCGGCATAGCGCGCCTCGACCTCGCTCAGGAAGCTTTCGGCCAGATAGGCGCGGTTCGCATCCGTCGGCGCATGGGTGGTGACGGTCGAGGCATTGCCCAGAATCCGTTTCAGCACCGCCACATTGCGCGGCGTCGTGGTGACGACCTGCTGCGGGTGTTCGCCCAGACGCAGGGCGAATTGCAGCATGTCCCAGCTGTCCTCGGCCTTTTTCCACTTGGCCAGCTCATCGACCCAGGCGGCATCGAATTGCGGGCCGCGCAGGGCCTCGGGTTCATGACCCGAATAGACCTGCGCGGTCGCGCCATTGGCCCAGACCAGCCGACGCCGCCCGGCCTCCCAGAGCGGGCGGCGATCGGGGGGCGAGCAGGCAAGGATGCCGGAATCGCCGAAGACCATCACGTCGCGCGCCTGATCAAAGGTCTCGCTGACCAGCGCCACGCGGCTCGCCCGCCCCGGCGCCTCGGGCGTCGCGCCCTCGACCAGCGCGCGCACCCATTCGGCACCGGCGCGGGTCTTGCCCGCGCCGCGCCCGCCCATGATGACCCAGGTCTTCCAGTCGCCTTCGGGGGGCAACTGATGCGGCAGGGCCCAGAAGTCGAAAAGCCACGGCAGGCTGGCCAGCGCATTGTCGCTCAGCCCGCCCAGGAACTCGTCAACCTCCTCCGGCTCGGCGCAGGCAAGCCAGCCGGCGCCCGATTTCATCTCGTGCCGCAGCAAGGTCGAGGACACCTGTCCCGACATGTCCGGCAGCATCCTTGCGAAGCTTGTCAACCTTGTTCCTTTCCTCCAGCACGAGCTGGGCAGCGGCCCGCAGGTCGCGCACCAGTTTGCTGGATTCTTTCAAATCCTCGGTTTCACCGGCCTGGATCTTCAGCCGAAGCTGATGCAGGTCCCCCGCATAAGACCGAAACAGCCCATCGGCGATTTCGATCACGTCCATGTCTTGCGCCATGGCGGCGCCGGGCACGAAAGGCCCTTCCGGTGCCTCCGGCCCCGGATCGAAGTTCATCGTCATTCGCGTGTCGCCCTGCCCTCGTGTGCCTGTCCGCACGAGCGAGACATGAAAAAAGCGGCCTCAGGTCCTCCGACCCGGCCGCTTGCCCACCTCTCCCAGCATGTATACTTTCTACTTTAGAGCGTTCGCTAAGTCAATTCTTAACCAGAGGTTGATATTCGCGTTTTATTTTATCTTTTCAAAACAAATAGATGGACTGCGCAACACCCCGGCGCACGCTGCGCAACAGGGGCCGGATCGGTGCGGCAACAGCCCCGAATCCGTGCCCCGGAAAACGGGGCACGGCAGGCTTTCCAAACCGATCAGGCGGTCTTTTTCGCGGCTTCGGCCTTGGCACGGGCCTCGGCGGCGGCGGCAACGGCGGTGCTGGCCTCGTCCTGCATCGACTGCGCATAGGCGACCATATTGGCGGCATAGGCCTCGGACCAGTCGGCGTAGTCCTCGGCATTCGAGGCATCGACCTTGCCGCGCATCTCTGCGGCCTTGGCCTTGATCTCGGCGACCTGCTTGTCCCAGCCATCCTGCATGCTGTCCCATTGCGCCCGCACGTTCTCGCTGGCGTCATCCAGATAGCCCTGAACCTTCTTCTTCAGCTCTTCCTGACGGGCGGCGGCGTCCTCCTGCCAGCGTCGGGCACCAGCCTCCATCTCGGCACCCTTGGCTTCCATTTCTTCCTGCCACTTCTTGATCCGCCCCTCAAAAGTCCGGGCGCCATCGGCAAGGTTGGCAAACAGATCTGACAGTTTCATCATGGCGTCTCCCCGCTGCGGTCGCGCCAACATGGCGCATGACCATAAGATCAAAGGCGATGGTGCAAGCGCATAGCGGCTTTGTCAAACGGACAGAAACGAGAACGGCGGCGATGCGCATCCGCATCGCCGCCGCCATGTCCGGTCCGCTTTCAGGCGCGAATCAGTCGCCCTGAACCGGCGACAGCGCCTCGCCGCGCTGGCGTTCGATCTCGCGCCAGCGCAGGACATTGGCGTTATGCTCCTCGAGCGTGCGCCCGAAAGCATGCCCGCCCGAACCATCGGCCACAAAGAACACATAGTCCGTGTTCTCGGGGTCCATCGCCGCCTCGATGGCCGCCTTGCCGGGATTGGCGATGGGGGTCGGCGGCAGGCCGGCGATCTGATAGGTGTTATAGGGCGTGCGACGGCGCAATTCCGAGGCGCGGATGCCGCGATCCAGCACGCCCCTGCCCTCGGTCACGCCATAGATCACCGTCGGGTCGGTCTCCAGCCGCATGCCCTGCCGCATCCGGTTGACGAATACGCTGGCGACCACGCGGCGCTCGTCGGGAATGCCGGTTTCCTTTTCGATGATCGAGGCCATGATCAGCGCCTCTTCGGGGGTCTGATAGGGCAGATCCGCCTCGCGCCCTTCCCAAGCCTGAGCGAGAATCGAGGCCTGCCGCGCCGTCATCTCGGCAATCAGCTTGGCGCGGCTGGCGCCCTTCTCGACATCATAGGTGTCGGGGGCAAGGCTGCCCTCGGGCGGGGTCTCTGCGATCTCGCCGCTAAGGAACCCGGCCTGTTTCAGCCCTTCGGCCACCTGCCAGCTTGTCACGCCCTCGGCCACGGTGATGCGCAGCCGGGCATCGGGCTTTTGCTCGGCGCTGGCGATCGCCTCGGGGGCGGATTCCTTGCCGGGGTCGTATTTCGCCTGTTCGGCGAATTCGCCCGTCGCCGCGTCCATATCGCGCAGGACCACCGAATTCTCGCGCACGCCGATGCGGAACAGCACCTCGGTGCCGCAGGTCGAAGGCCCGCCGGCGGTGATGACCTTGACCACCTCCTCCATGCTGGAATGCGGCGGCATCAGGTATGAGCCGAATTTCAGATCGCGCGACTTGCCCGCGTAATCGGTTCCGGCCCGAAAGATATAGGCATTCGAGACCACGCCCTGATCGGCCAGTTGCTCGCTGACCGCGCTCAGGCTCGCGCCGGGCGCGACCCGGACGCAGGCCGCGACGGCGCTGGGTCCGGGGGCGGTATACTGGTGCTTGGCCCAGGCCACGGCAGCCGCCGCAGCGATCAGGATCACGATCAGCAGGGTCAGGAAATTCGACGCGATATGGCGCCAGATCATTCCTTGACCCGTCCCATCACCAGACTGGCATTGGTGCCGCCAAAGCCGAAGCTGTTGGACAGCACATAATCCACCTTGCGGCGGACAGCGGCATTGGCAGCCAGATCAATGGCGGTTTCCCGCGCGGGATTGTCCAGATTGATCGTCGGCGGGCAGATCTGGTCGCGGATCGCCAGAATGCAGAAGATCGCCTCGACCGCGCCCGCCGCGCCCAGAAGATGCCCGATCGAGGATTTGGTCGAGGACATGACCACGTTCCCGGCGGCATCGCCCAGAAGGCGCTCGACCGCGCCCAGCTCGATCACATCGGCCATGGTCGAGGTGCCATGCGCGTTGATATAATCCAGATCGGCCGGCGAGATCTCCGCGCGGTTCAGCGCCGCGGTCATGCTGCGGAAGCCGCCATCGCCATCCTCGCTGGGGGCGGTGATGTGATAGGCATCGCCCGACAGGCCATAGCCGAGGATCTCGGCATAGATCTTGGCGCCGCGCGCTTTGGCATGCTCGTATTCCTCCAGCACGACGACGCCGGCGCCCTCGCCCATGACGAAGCCGTCGCGGTCCTCGTCCCAGGGGCGGCTGGCGGCCATGGGGTCATCCTCGCGCTTGGTGGACAGCGCCTTGCAGGCGTTGAAGCCGGCAACGCCGATCTCGCCGATGGGGCTTTCGGTGCCGCCCGCGACCATCACGTCGGCATCCCCCAGCATGATCAGCCGCGCCGCGTCGCCGATGGCATGCGCCCCGGTCGAGCAGGCGGTGACGACCGCATGGTTCGGCCCCTTGAAGCCGAAGCGGATCGAGACCTGACCCGACACGAGGTTGATCAGCGCGCCCGGGATAAAGAAGGGCGAGACCCGTTTCGGCCCACGTTCCTTGATCAGCACCGCGGTCTCCGCGATCGAGTTCAGCCCGCCAATCCCCGAGCCGATCATCACGCCGGTGCGGATGCGGTCCTCCTCGTTGGCCGGAACCCAGCCGGAATCCGCCACCGCCTGCGTGGCGGCGGCCATGCCGTAAAGGATGAAATCATCGACCTTGCGGCGATCCTTGGGCTCCATCCAGTCATCGGGATTGAAGGTCCCGTTGCTGCCGTCGCCAAACGGGATCTCACAGGCATATTTCGTCACCACATCCTTGGCGTCGAAACGGGTGATCGGCCCGGCCCCGGATTCCCCGGCCAAAAGCCTCGTCCAGGTCTCATCGACCCCCGAGGCCAGCGGCGTGACCATTCCCAGACCAGTGACGACAACTCTGCGCATCCACAGGCTCCTTCGCAACGCATAATCGCAAGGTTTCTACACGCCCCCCGCCCGGCGCGCAACGCCATGCGGCCCGACCGGCCCTGGTCCGGCCTTGCGCGGCCTACCGGCAGGAAAGCAACAGCACCGCCACAGCTTTCGCGGAACGGGAACTTTCGGGAAGGGCTCTCGTTGCATCCCTTGGGAATCGGCCTATTCTGCGGCCGGTCCTGAAATGACCCACGAAAGGACGACCGGATGACCACGCAGACCCAAGCCAGTGCTGAAGCCGCCTTGGACGAGATCAAGACAGTGACAGCCATGGTTCTGCCAGAGCCACCCGCCGCCGCCCCGACCCTGACCGGGGCCGAGCCCGCCGTGGCCGAGGAAATCCGCCGCCGCATCGCCGAACTGGATATCCGCGATTCCGGCTCGATCGTGCATTTCGGCGCCCGCGCCCAGAACGAATTGCAGGAAATCAGCCAGGCCATGCTGGCCGATGTCAAGAACAAGGACGTCGGCCCCGCCGGTGAATCCCTGCGCGATATCGTCACCACCATCCGCGGTTTTTCGGTCAGCGAACTGGATGTGCGCCGCGAACGCAGCTGGTGGGAAAAGCTCTTGGGCCGCACCGCGCCTTTCGCGAAATTCGTCGCCAATTACGAAAAGGTGCAGTCCCAGATCGACCGCATCAGCTCGGATCTGGACGGCCACCAGCACCGGCTGTTGAAGGACATCAAGTCGCTCGATGTGCTTTATGAACGCACGCTGAACTTCTATGACGAGCTGGCGCTTTACATCGCCGCCGGCGAGGAAAAGCTGGCGCAGATCGACCGCGACGAGATCCCCGCCAAGGCCGAGGCCGTCGAGGCCGCCGCCGAGAACGACAAGGTCATGGCCGCGCAAGAGCTGCGCGACCTGCGCTCGGCCCGCGACGATCTGGAACGCCGCGTCCACGACCTGAAGCTGACCCGGCAGGTGACGATGCAGTCGCTGCCCTCGATCCGGCTGGTTCAGGAAAACGACAAATCGCTGGTCACCAAGATCAATTCGACGCTGGTCAATACCGTGCCGCTCTGGGAAACCCAGCTGGCGCAGGCCGTCACCATCCAGCGCAGCGCCGAGGCCGCCCGCGCCGTCAAGGATGCCAACGACCTGACCAATGATCTGCTGACCGCCAACGCCAAGAACCTGCGTCAGGCCAATTCGCAGATCCGCACCCAGATCGAGCGCGGCGTCTTCGACATCGAGGCCGTGCGCACCGCCAATGCCGAGCTGATCTCGACCATCGAGGACAGCCTGCGCATCGCCGATGAGGGCCGCACCCGCCGCGCCGCCGCCGAAGAGGACCTCAAGGTGATGGAGACCGAGCTGCGCAAGTCGCTCTCCTCGGCCAGCGCCCGCCCCGCCAACCCTGCCCCTGCAACAGCCGGACGATCTGCGACGCCGTGACCCCGATCCTTTCTGCCCGCAGGCCGCGCGCCGGCCTGCCCCTCGCCCTTGCGGCGCTGGCGCTTCTTGCCGCCTGCGCCGACCCGGCCGGCACCCCGCCGGCCCCGCCCGGCATCGACGCGACGGCCCCGCCCGAAAAGCCGGACCTGCCGCGCGTCGATCAGGCCGCGCTGCGCCGCGAACGGGCCGAGGACGCCCGCGCCGCCAATGCGCTTGCGACCGCTGCCGCCGCCTCGCCGGCCAGCACCAACATGCGCCAATACCTCGCCGGGATCGAGGAAACGCTGATCGCGCGCGGCCGCCTGCGCACCGATCCGGGAACCGAGATCGCCCTGACCCCCGAACGCCTGACCGAGGACTTCATCCAGATCGCGCTGCATGACGAATATGTCCGTCAGGGCGATGCGCTGGTCTCGCGCGGGGTGCCCGCGCCGCTGCGCCGCTGGCAGCAGCCGGTTCAGGTGCGGCTGTATTTCGGCGATTCCGTCGCCCCCGCCGAGCGCAGCCGCGACCGGGCCGAAGTGGCAGGCTTTGCCGCGCGGCTGCAGAAGGTCAGCGGCCATCCGGTGGGGCTGAGCGGCGCGGGCGGCAATTTCACCGTGCTGATCGTCAACGAGGACGAACGCCACGCCATCGGCCCGCGCCTCAACTCGCTGGTGCCGGGGATTCCCCGCTCGGACGTGGCCGCGCTCAGTGATCTGTCGCCGCAGAATTACTGCACGGTCTTCGCCTATTCGCAGGGCGATTCCCCCATCTATGCGCAGGCGGTCGCGCTGATCCGCGCCGAACTGCCGCCGCGCCTGCGCCGCTCCTGCGTGCATGAGGAAATGGCCCAGGGCATGGGGCTGGCCAATGACAGCCCGCGCGCACGCCCCTCGATCTT
>JAGPGI010000456.1 GCA_018056045.1 Paracoccus sp. (in: a-proteobacteria) | reverse complement strand
GCCGGGGCGGGGCTTGATGTCTACGAGTTCGAGCCAAAGGTCGCCCCGGCGCTGGTGGCGCTGGAAAACGTCACCCTGCTGCCCCATCTGGGCACCGCCGCCGAAGAGGTGCGCACCGCCATGGCCATGCGCGCCTATAACAATCTTGTCGCCTTCGCGGACGGGCATGCGCTGCCCGACCGGGTGAACTGATGGGGCCTGCGGACCGCGCCATGGCGCTGATCCGTGCCGGCATTGCCGCCGCCGATCCCGGTGCTGCGGTCGCGCGCGGCATGGCGGCGGTGCTGGAAAACCCGCCCGGTGCCGGCGGGCGCTGGCAGGTGATCGCACTGGGCAAGGCCGCACGCGCCATGGCCGAGGCGGCGCTGACCGTCCTGCCGGGGGCCGAGACGCTGGTCGTCACCAATGCCGGCAATGACACGCCCCTGACCGGTGCCCGCGTCATGCGCGCAGGCCACCCCCAGCCCGACGATGGCGGGGCTGCTGCCGCCGCCGAGGTTGTTGCCCGCCTTGGCGCCGCAGGTCCGCAGGACCGGGTGCTGGCGCTGATCTCGGGCGGTGGCTCGGCCATGCTGCCCGCGCCGGCCGAGGGGATGACGCTGGCCGACAAGCAGGCGGTGAACCGGCTGCTTCTGGCTTCGGGCGCCGATATTTCGCAGGTGAACCTGATCCGTCAGGGCCTGTCGCGGCTGAAGGGCGGCGGCTGGCTGCGGCTCTCGGTTGCGCCGGTGACGGCACTGATCCTGTCGGACGTGCCGGGGGACGACCTGCGGGTCATCGCCTCGGGGCCGACGGCGGCGCCAGTGGGCAGCCGGGCGCAAGCCGCCGATCTGGCGCGCGCGCTGGGGATCTGGGACCAGATGCCCGAGGCCGCCCGCGCCGCGCTGAGCCGCCCCGAGGACCGCCGCGCCCTGCCGCAGGGCCGCAATATCCTTGTCGGCTCGAACGGGATCTCGGTCGCGGCCATGCAGGCGGCTGGCGCCGATGCCGGCTCGCTGCCGCTGGAGGGCGATGTGCAGGACTGCGCAGAGGCGATCTGGGCTCTGGCCGCCGGCCTTGCCCCCGGTCAGGCGCTGGCCTTTGGCGGCGAAACCACGGTGAGGCTGGTCGGCGACGGCATGGGCGGGCGCAATCAGGAACTGGCCCTGCGGCTCGCGCTGCTGGCGGAAACCCGGCCCGTGGGCTTTGACTGGGCCTTTGCCTCGGTCGGCAGCGACGGGCGCGACGGCCCGGGCGAGGCGGCGGGCGGGCTGGTCGGCCCATCAACGCTGGCCGCGATCCGTGCCGGCGGCATCGACCCGGTCGAGGCGCTCTCGCGCAACGATTCCACCCCGGCGCTGGCGGCGGGCAAGGCGCTGGTGATGACCGGCGCCACCGGGACCAATGTTGCCGACCTTGCGGTGCTGGTCCGCGCCTGAGCGGGCGTAACCGGCGGGGGGCTTGACCCCGCCGCGCGGCCCTGCGCAGCTAGGGCCGCAAGAGATCAGGCGGGATGCGATGCTTTACAGCTATGTCACTCAGGGCGCAGGGATTGCGCCGCTGCCAAAGGATGCCGATCTGGCCGAGGCGATCTGGATCGACCTCTACCGGCCGCTGGAAGAGCAGGTGCAGGCCGTCGCGGCGCTGGGTTACGACATCCCGACCCTGGCCGATATGGAAGAGATCGAGATCTCGAACCGGCTTTATACCGACAAGGGCACCGTCTACATGACCGGCGTCCTGCCCGGCACGCTGCCCGATGGATCCAACCTTTCGATGCCGGTGACCTTCATCCTGAACGGCCAGCGGCTGGTCACCGTGCGCCATCACAACCCGCGCCCCTTCGAGACCTTTCCGACCCGCGCCGACCGTTCCAGCTGCGGCAGCGCCAGCCCCGAACGCGTCTTTCTGGGCCTGATCGAGGAAATCATCGGCCGTCTGGCGGACCTCTCCGAAGGGATATCGAGGATGCTGGATACCGAGGCCGCGCAGGTCCTGCGCATCTCCAGCCCGCGCGGCGGCGATACGCTGCAGGAAGTGCTGGTCACCGTGGGCCAGCAGGCCGAGCTGATGAACCGCATCCGCATGGGGCTTTTGTCGCTGGACCGGATTCTGGTCTATCAGGCCGCCAATGCCGTGCGCGGCCCGGACAGCGCCAAGCTGCGGTCGGTGCATGCGGCGCTGCAACGCGACATTCAGGCGCTTGAGGAACATGCCAGCTTTCTTAACGGCCGCATCGGCATGACGGTCGATGCGACGATGGGGATGATCGGACTGATGCAGAACGACCGCGTGCGCAGCCTGTCGGTGGTCGCCGCCCTGTTCCTGCCGCCGACGCTGATCGCCAGCATCTACGGCATGAACTTCGAACATATGCCGATCCTCAAGCTGGAATGGGGCTTCCCGCTGGCGCTGGGGATGATGGTCGGCTCGGTGGTGCTGACCGTGCTGATCCTGAAATGGATGAAGTGGGACTAGCCGCGCAGGGGCATATCCTCGATCAGGTGAAAGAAGCCGTCCTCGTCCTCGCCCATCAGCGCGGCCGAAGTGACGGGCATGGGCTCGGCGATCAGCGGCGCAAGGCCGGACGCCAGGGCATCCCTCAGCGCCTCCGCCCGGGCGGGGGGCAGGGGGCCGCTCAGCGTCAGGTGATAGTGGAACAGCACCAGCACAAAGGGATAGCCCCAATGTTCCAGATGCCTGCGGGCCTGATCGGGCAGGGCGTCGGGGCGGCGGCGCTCATATTC
>JAGPGI010000455.1 GCA_018056045.1 Paracoccus sp. (in: a-proteobacteria) | reverse complement strand
CAGCAATGTCCCGGTCTTTCCGGTGATGCGCGAGCACAGCTTTGACCTCGCCTCAGTGCCGCTGACGCCCGGGACGCTGGCCGTGTATGACGCGGTGCTGGTGCTGACCGATCACAGCGATGTCGATTACGACATGCTGCGCCAGCATGCGCGGCTGATCATCGACGCGCGCGGACGCTATAGTGGCGTGACCGACCCCAAGATCGTGCAGGCCTGATGGCGGCAAGGGTCTGACGGCGGCTAAAGCAGGCTCAGCTGGACCTGTGCCGCCGCGCCGGGGGCGGGCGGTTCCTCCAGCGCCGACAGGGTGACGCCGAAAAGCCGCACCCCCTTTGGCAGCGGCATCAAGGGTTCAAGCAGCGCCAGCGCGACCGTTGTCAGATCGTCGCCATCCGTCACCGGCACCACCATGGTGCGCGAGCGGGTGATCTGCTGGAAATCGGCGTATTTCACCTTGAGCGTGACGGTGCGGCCGGTGATCTGCTTGCCGGCGCAATGGCCCCAGACCTTGCCGGCCAGCTTGGCCACCTCGGCGCGCGCCTGCGCGGGGTCAAGGATATCGGTCAGGAACGTGTCCTCGGTGCCGATGGATTTGCGGGCGCGATGCGGCTGCACCGGGCGCAGGTCGATGCCGCGCGCGATGCGGTGATACCACGCCCCCGACTTGCCGAAATGCCGGGTCAGGAATTCCGGGGTCTGCGCGCGCAGATCGGCCCCGGTCAGGATGCCCAGCCGTTCCATCTTGGCGGCGGTGGCGGGGCCGACGCCGTGGAATTTCCCGACCGGCAGCGCGGCCACGAACGCAGCCCCGCGCGCGGGCGGGATCACCGCCTGACCGTTGGGCTTGTTCAGGTCGCTGGCCATCTTGGCCAGAAACTTGTTGTAGGAAATCCCGGCCGAGGCATTCAGCCCGGTCACCTCCTTGATGCGGGCGCGGATCGCCCGCGCGATCTCGGTCGCCAGCGGGATCGCCTGCTTGTTCTCGGTCACGTCCAGATAGGCCTCGTCCAGCGACAGCGGCTCGATCAGGTCGGTATGTTCGGCGAAAACCTCGCGGATCTGGGCTGAGACGGCGCGATAAACCTCAAATCGGGGGCGCACGAAGATCAGCTCGGGGCAGCGCCGCAGCGCCGTGGCCGAGGGCATCGCCGAGCGCACGCCAAAGGCCCGTGCCTCATAGCTGGCGGCGGCGACCACGCCGCGTGGCCCCGGCCCGCCCACCGCCACCGGCTTGCCGCGCAGATCGGGATTGTCGCGCTGTTCGACCGAGGCGTAATAGGCGTCCATGTCGACATGGATGATCTTGCGCGCCATCGCGTCCTGATCCTCATGCCGGTCCATCCGGGACATGCCTCCTGCCAGTCACCCCGCCTTGGGGTGCGGGAACAAATATGGAACTTACTCCATATCTGCCGTGCTGCAAAGCCCCGGGCATGTGAAAAGGCCGGCGCGAGCGCCGGCCTTTCGGTCTGTTCCTGCCCCGATCAGGCGTAAAGGTTGATGACGCCGACCTTGTCGTGGATGCCGTTCACCGTCGCCTTGTCCAGACCAAGGTTTTCGGCCAGCGCATGCAGGTATTCGGCCTCTTTGCGGTTGTCGAATTCGATGGCCATCAGCGACATCAGATAAATTTGGGGCCCGTAGCCTTCGGGCACCTCGCGCGCCAGCGCCGCCGCATCGACGGGCGCGGCCATCTGCTCACGGATAAAGGCGCGCTCGTCATCGTCCAGATCGCCGAATTCGGACATGAGCTTGGCTTTTTCCTTGTCGTCGATCTCGCCATCCGACTTGGCGGCCTGGATCATCGCCTTGAGCATCAGCCCGGCCAGCGCGTTCTGTTCCGGGGTGGGGGCGATCTCGGGCTCATCGCCCTTGGCGATGGCATCGTTGAAGAGCTCGCCAAAGCTAGCGTCATTCGTGGGCTGCGATCCCCTTTGCACCAGCTTTTCCTGCGGCGATGGCTGCTGCGTGCCGCCCCCGCCAAGGATGCCGCCCAAAAGGCCACCCAGACCGCCTGCGGCCGCGCCGGTCGAAAGCTGGTCCAGAATGCCGCCGAGGCCGCCCTGCGCCTGTCCGCGACGCGGCGAATTCGCCCCGCCATAGCTTGAGCCTGATCCGGCGCCGCCGCTGCGGCCACCCAGCACCTGACCCAGCATGTCGGCGAGCCCGCCCGAGCCGGTATTGCGATTGCCGCCGCCACCGGTATTGCTGCCCAGAAGATCGTCAAGCAACCCGCCCGAGGACCGCCCGCCCGAGGAAGGGCGCGATCCGCCTTGTCCCTGACGGTTCTGCGCATTCTTCATCACGGCGCCGATGCCCTTGGCCAGCATCACGCCCGCCGCGACGCGGGCAAGGGATTTCATCAGACTCATCACGATCCTCCACAGACATTTATTGGCCGCCTTCCGGGCGGCCTTGTTACCAGATTCAAACGCCTTTCCCCCGGTTCGGTTCCCCCCCTTTCCGGGGCGGTCCGGAACTGGTCCGGAACTGGCCGCGAACGCCCCGCCTGCCCTTGATTTTTCCCTGCCGGGCCTATAAGTCGCGGCGGATGTTACTCGGGGGCCGTCGCGCGGGCTGGCCCCCTCGATAGGAGGCCATGATGGCAAAGGCAAAGTTTGAACGTACGAAACCGCACGTCAACATCGGGACGATTGGTCACGTTGACCACGGCAAGACGACGCTGACGGCTGCGATCACGAAGTATTTCGGCGAATTCCGCGCCTATG
>JAGPGI010000454.1 GCA_018056045.1 Paracoccus sp. (in: a-proteobacteria) | reverse complement strand
TTGTATTCCGCCGGGTCGCGCAGCCGGAAATCGGCGCCCAGATCGACGATCTTCACATCACGCGGCAATTGCCCGACCAAGGGCTGGCTCAGGCCATGGGGCAGCGCGCAGAAGACAACGTCGATGCCGGAAAAGTCGATCTCCTCCATCCGCACCAGCGCCGGCAGGCGCAGGTGGCGCAGATGCGGGAACACCTCGTCATAGGATTGCCCGGCCTTTCGGTCCGCCGACAAAGCCGCGACTTCGATCTGCGGATGGGTCGCAAGGATGCGGACCAGTTCGGCGCCGGTATATCCCGAGGCCCCAAGGATGGCAGCTTTCAGCGTCATGTCGGTATCCGATGGCAAGGTGGGACGGGTCACAAGGCCCGTTTCGGGAACTAGGCCCGCCCCCCCTGCATGTCAAGAATGCTGCGGCCTGCGGGGCCGAGCTGTGATTCCTGCATGAACCCGGCGGCACGGGTCATTTTATTACCTGACAGGCCGGGCCAAATCCAATATTCCAAGCCCGGACCCTTAGCCGTTCAGACCGGAGGTATGACCGATGAGCGCCACCCCCGACCGCAAGCCCCGCCTTGGTCCCGGCGATATCCGCGCCCGGAAGGGGGCCGCGCCTGTCGTCTGCCTGACCGCCTATACCACGCCCATGGCCCGGCTTGTGGACCGCCATTGCGATCTGGTGCTGGTGGGCGACAGCGTCGGCATGGTGATGCACGGGCTGCCCTCGACCATCGGCGTCACCATGGAGATGATGATCCTGCACGGGCAGGCGGTGGCGCGCGGCGTCTCGCAGGCCTGCATGGTCGTGGACATGCCATTTGGCAGCTATGAGGAAGGCCGCGAGCAGGCATTCCGCAATGCCGCGCGGCTGATGGCCGAGACCGGCTGCCAGGCCGTCAAGCTTGAGGGCGGGCGCCACATGGCCGACACCGTGGCCTTTCTGGTCCAGCGCGGCATCCCGGTCATGGGCCATGTCGGGCTGACGCCGCAATCGGTGAATACGCTCGGCGGCTACAAGGTGCAGGGCCGCAGCCATCTTGAGGCCGACCGCATCGCCCGCGACGCCGAGGCGTTGGCCGAGGCCGGGGCATTCTCGGTGGTGCTGGAAAAGCTGCCCTCCGCTCTGGGACAGCGCATCACCCGCGAGATCGCCATTCCCACCATCGGCATCGGCGCCGGGGTGGAATGCGACGGGCAGGTGCTGGTCGTCGATGACATGCTGGGGCTGTTCGCCGATTTCCGCCCGAAATTCGTCAAACGCTATGCCGAGCTGGGCGGCGCGGCAGACAGCGCCATCGCCGCCTATGCCGCCGAGGTCCGCGCCCGCGCCTTTCCCGCCTCCGAGCACAGCTTTGGCGAAAGCAACCCGGCATGAGCGCACCGATCATCCGTTCGCTGGCACAGATGCGCGGCCTGATCCGGCGCTGGAAGGCGCATGGCGAGACGATCGGCGTCGTCCCCACCATGGGCGCGCTGCATGAGGGTCATCTGAGCCTTGTGCGCGCGGCGCGCGAGCGCTGCGACCGGGTGATTGTCACGCTGTTCGTGAACCCGCGCCAGTTCAACAGCCCCGAGGATTTCGCAAAATATCCCCGCACCGAGATCGCGGATGCCGAATTGCTGGGCCCTTTGGCGGTGGATGCGCTTTTCGTGCCCGAGGGCGCCGAGGTCTATCCCCCCGATCACGCGACCACGATTTCCGTCACCGGCGTGACCGAACCGCTTGAGGGCGCGCATCGCCCCGGCCATTTCGACGGCGTGGCGACCGTGGTGACGCTATTGTTCAACATGACCCAGCCCGATGCCGCGTTTTTCGGCGAAAAGGACTGGCAGCAATTGCAGCTGGTGCGGCGGCTGGTTTCAGACCTGAAGCTGCCGCTGGAGATCGTGCCCTGCCCCTGCGTGCGGGCCGGGGACGGGCTGGCACTGTCCTCGCGCAATCAGCGCCTGTCGGTGGCGGCACGGGCGCAGGCCGCCGCCCTGCCGCAGGCACTGTTCCGGGCCGCCGCGCGCATCGAGGCGGGCGAGGCCCCTGCCCCGGTTCTGGCCGAGGCCGAAGCCGCGCTGGCGGATGCTGGTCTGGGGCCGGTCGAATATCTGGCGTTGCGGGACGGCGAATCCCTGGGCGATCCGCAATCTGGCCGCCCGGCCCGGCTGCTGGTCGCGGCATGGCTGGACGGGGTGCGGCTGATCGACAATGTGGCGGTGACTTTGCCCAGGTGACCGGGGCCCGGGTTTAAGCCTGTTTCACCTCCGAAAGGTGCCCCCCTGCCCGGTCAGCGCGGTTTTCGAGCTGATATTGACGATGGCGCCGCGTGTCCGGCGCAGATCGTCGCGCAGCAGATGCACCATGGTGTTAATGATGAAGGTTCTGGTTCAGGCTGGCACGAAAGGCCTCTGGCCCCTTGTCGCGCCCGACCCCGTCATTGGTGCCCGCGTTGTGGACCAGCCCGTGAATGGCGCCGTGCCGGTCACGATCACCGCCTTGCCTTGCAGATTCAGGTCCATCAGGCACCCCGAAAGCGATAGGTATCCAGGCTTTCAGGCCGCATCTCGATGGAAAAGCCGGGCATTTCGGGCGGCATATAGGCGGCGTCGCGGATCGTGCAGGGATCAAGGAAATGCTCGTGCAGGTGATCGACATATTCGATCACCCGGCCCTCGCGCGTGCCGGCGATACACAGATAGTCGATCATCGACATGTGCTGGACATATTCGCAAAGACCCACGC
>JAGPGI010000091.1 GCA_018056045.1 Paracoccus sp. (in: a-proteobacteria) | reverse complement strand
AATTCGATGACCGGCCAACTGAGCACATTGGTCGGCTTGGCCTTGCCGCGAAACTCGGCATTCAGCTCGGCGATGCGCTTGTCGTCGCAACCCATGACCACGACCTGAAACTCGCCCAGATCCAGCCATTCGCCGACGGCGCGGGCGGCGCGCTCGGCCATGGCAGGCAGGCCGGCATCCTCCCAGCGGTCATCCTCAAGGACGATATCGACAATCTCCAGCGGCGCGGGGCGCGGCGCGTCCGGATCATCCATCGCCCTGCACCCTGTTCTGGATCGCGCTGGCCAGACGCGGTTCGCGCCGGGGAATGCGCTGGCCGCGATCATCGACCGGCTCGCCGCGCGCAAGGGCGGCCTCGGCCTCGATGTCATAGGCCTCGATGATGCGGGCGACCAGCGGGTGGCGGACGACATCCTTGGCGGTGAAATAGCTGAAGCTGATGCCCTTGACGTCCTTCAGGATCTTTTCGGCATCGGTCAGGCCGGAATGCACGCCGCGCGGCAGGTCGATCTGGGTGCGGTCGCCGGTGATGACCATGCGCGAGCCCTCGCCCAGACGGGTCAGGAACATCTTCATCTGCATGGTGGTGGCGTTCTGCGCCTCGTCCAGCACCACGAAGGCATTGGCCAGCGTGCGCCCGCGCATGAAGGCCAGAGGCGCGATCTCGATGCGCTTTTCCTCCATCAGCTTGGCCAGCTGCTTGCCGGGCAGAAAGTCGTTCAGCGCGTCGTAAAGCGGCTGCATGTAGGGATCGACCTTTTCCTTCATGTCGCCGGGCAGAAAGCCCAAGCGCTCGCCCGCCTCGACGGCGGGGCGCGACAGGATGATCTTGTCGACATGGCCGCCGATCAGCATGGTGACGCCCACCGCGACCGCCAGATAGGTCTTGCCGGTGCCCGCAGGCCCGATGCCGAAGGCCAGCTCATTGGCGAACAGCGCCCGCACATAATCCTTTTGCGCGTCGGTGCGCGGCTCGACGGTTTTCTTTCGGGTGCGCAGTTCGATCGGGCCGGACTGGAACATTTCCAGCTGCTCGGCCGGGCTTGGCCCCTCGGCGACCGGTTCGACCCCCATGCGCAGGGCGGCCTCGACCTCGGCCATCTCGACCGGTCGGCCCTGTTCCAGACGGGCGTAAAGCGCGTTCAGCACCTGCGCCGCCTCGGCCTGCGCATCGGCGCGGCCCACGACCGACAAAAGATTGCCACGGCGCAGGATATGGACCTGAAGCGCCTCCTCGATCCGGGCCAGATGCCGGTCATGAGGGCCGCAGAGATCAATCAGCAGCCGGTTGTCGTGGAATTCCAGCAGGGTTTCGCCGGGGGCAGTGCTTGCGGGGGTGGTCGGGGTCAGACCCAAATGTCTCTCCGAAGATCGGGTTCTCGGTAACCCATGGTTGCAACTGCGCGGGATTCGCACAAGGGGTTGGGGGCGGCTAATCCGGCTTTCCCGGCCGATGCGCAGGAAACAGGCATCATTCGCCGCCCAAGGTCGGATCCGGGGCCGGCCCGCGCGCCATCGGCCGGGCGCGGCCGGCGATGAAATCGCGCAGGTAATCGTCCTGGGCCGTATCCATCTGCGCCACCGTCCCCTGCCAGCGCAGCCGCCCGCGATCCAGCAGCGCGACCCGGTCGGCAATGGCGCGCACCGAGCTCATGTCATGGGTGATGGTGATGGCGGTGGCGCCGGTCTCATCGACGATGCCGCGGATCAGCTCGTTGATGGTCGCGGCCCGGATCGGGTCAAGCCCGGTCGTCGGCTCGTCGAAAAAGATCACCCGGGGATCGGCCGCGATGGCGCGCGCCAGCCCCGCGCGCTTGCGCATGCCGCCCGACAGCTCGGCCGGGTAAAGATCGGCAACCTCGGCGCCAAGGCCGACACGGGCCAGCTTTTCGATGGCGATGTCGCGGGCCTGCGCCTTGGGCATCTGGCGCAGCAGCCGAAAGGCCACATTGCGCCAGACCGGCAGGCTGTCAAACAGCGCGGCGTTCTGGAAGAGCATGCCAAAGCCCTCCATGAAGGCCGCGCGCTGGCCCGCGAGCGGCGCGCCCTGCCACAGGATTTCGCCCGCGTCAGGCAGCTCAAGGCCAAGAATGCAGCGCA
The DNA here is from genome assembly GCA_018056045.1 of Paracoccus sp. (in: a-proteobacteria). GTDB lineage: Bacteria > Pseudomonadota > Alphaproteobacteria > Rhodobacterales > Rhodobacteraceae > Paracoccus. Next base: position 6,751 of record JAGPGI010000091.1, on the reverse strand, counting down.
ACAGCACCGATTTCCCGGTGCCCGAGCCGCCGATGACGACAAGGCTTTCGCCCGTCGCCAGATCCAGATCAACCCCGTCCAGCACCCGTTTCGGGCCAAAGGCCTTGCTCAGGCCGCGCACGCTCAGCATCAGAAAAACAGCCCCGTGAGCGCGAAATTCGCGGCCAGTATCCCGACCGAGGCCGCGACCACCGCATTCGTCGTGGCCCGTCCGACGCCCGCCGCACCGCCGCCCGCGCGCATCCCGAACCAGCAGCCCGCCAGCGCCACGATCAGGCCAAAGAAGGCGCCCTTGATCAGCCCCGACACCACGTCCCAATTTTCCAGATAGGCCCATGAATTCGCGAGATACGTGGTCGAATTGAACCCCAGCGCCTGCACGCCGATGATCCAGCCGCCCATGATGCCGATGATGTCGCCGACGCCGACCAGCACCGGCACGCACAGCACCCCCGCCCAAAGCCGGGGCGAGACCAGCCAGCCGATCGGGTCGGTCGAGAGTGTCACCAAGGCGTCGATCTGTTCGGTCACCCGCATGGTGCCCAGTTCCGCCGCGATGGCGCTGGCGACACGCGCCGCCACCATCAGCCCGCCCAGAACCGGGCCAAGTTCGCGCGCCATGCCGATGGCGACGATGGCCGGCACCACGTCACCGGCCTGAAACCGCTCGCCCCCGGAATGGATCTGCAGGGCCAGCGCCGCGCCGGTAAAAAGCGCCGTCAAGCCGACCACCGGCAAGGACAGCCAGCCGATATGCAGCATCTGTCGCGCCAATTCGGATGGGTGCGCCCCCACCCGCGCCAGCCCGCGCCCGGCAAAGATCGCGACCCGTCCGATCATCCGGGTCACGCCGATCGCCGCCCTGCCGGTCGCCCGGATCGGGTTCACAGATAGGTCCGCTCGTAGCGCCGGCCAAGCGAGGTCAGGATCTCATAGCCGATGCTGCCGCCAAGCGCGGCCAGTTGATCGACGCCCTGCCGCGCGTTCAGGATCTCAAGCGCCGGGGGCACGTCGGGCAGGTCGGTCACATCGACCGTGATCAGGTCCATCGAAATGCGTCCGATCACCGGGCAGGCACGCTCGCCCGCCCAAAGCCGCAGCTTGCCCTCGCGGCCAAGCGCGCGGTGCAGACCGTCGGCATAACCCGCCGCCACCGTCGCCACCCGCGAAGGCCGCGTCGCGGTCCAGCTATAGCCGTAGCCCACGGATTCGCCGGGGCGGACTTCGCGGGTCTGGACGATGGGCAGGGATAGCGTGACGACCGGCTGCGCCTCGGTGAAGGGCTCGGCCCCATACATACCGATGCCGGGCCGCACGAGGTCGAAGTGATAATCCGGTCCCAGCAGGATGCCCCCCGTCGCGGCCAGCGAACGCGGTGCGCTCACGCCCTCGGTCATGGCGCTGAAAGCTGCAAGTTGCCGGGCATTGGCGGCGTGGTCCGGCTCATCGGCGCAGGCCAGATGCGACATCACGAGTTGCGGGCCGGCGGCCAGCGCCTCGCTGCGGATGGCGGCCCATTCGGATGCCTCCATCCCCAGCCGGTTCATGCCGGTATCAAGCTGGATCGCGAAGGGCCCGCGTGGGCGCAGAACGCGGTCGCGGAAGAACTGCTCGGGGCTGTTCAGGACGGGGACCAGCCCGGTCAGATCCGCCCCCTCCATATGGCCCGACAGCACGAAGATGCGCGCGTCATCCGCCAGATGCGGACGGATCGCGCGGCCCTCGCTGGCCAGCGCGACGAAGAAATCCCGCGCCCCCGCCTGATAGAGCGCCGGCGCCACGCGCACCGCGCCCAGACCATAGGCGTCCGCCTTGACCACGGCGCCCGGACGGGCCGATCCGGCCCGCGCGCCAAGCGCCTTCCAATTGGCCACGAGGGCCGGAATATCTATGACGAGTCCCATGTCTGCGGCATGGCCCCTGCCCCCTGCTCCGTCAAGATACTTTGCCAATTTTGCTATTTGCAGCGCCGCGAGATAGCATATTTTGCAAATATTCGCCTTTCCGCTTCCCGCCTGCCTGCCAAGCCGGTAACTTGTTCCAAATCCATGCGGGAGGGGCTGCTCATGAAGGATATTCTCGGCGAACTCGAAACGCGCCGGCGCGAGGCCCGTCTGGGCGGCGGACAGCGGCGCATCGACGCCCAGCACGCCCGTGGCAAGCTGACCGCCCGCGAACGGCTGGAGCTGCTCTTGGACGAGGGCAGCTTCGAGGAATTCGACATGTTCGTGCGTCACCGCTCGACCGATTTCGGCATGGAGACCGACCGCCCCTATGGCGACGGCGTGGTCACCGGCTGGGGCACGATCAACGGCCGCATGGTCTATGCCTATTCGCAGGACTTCACCGTATTCGGCGGCTCGCTGTCGGAAACCCATGCGCAAAAAATCTGCAAGATCATGGATATGGCGATGCAGAACGGCGCGCCGGTGATCGGGCTGAACGACTCGGGTGGCGCCCGCATTCAGGAAGGCGTGGCCAGCCTGGCCGGCTATGCCGAGGTGTTCCAGCGCAATATCATGGCCTCGGGCGTGGTGCCGCAGATCAGCGTCATCATGGGGCCCTGCGCGGGTGGCGCGGTCTATAGCCCGGCGATGACCGACTTCATCTTCATGGTCAAGGACACGTCCTATATGTTCGTGACCGGCCCCGATGTGGTCAAGACCGTCACCAACGAGATCGTCACCGCCGAGCAATTGGGCGGCGCCTCGACCCATACGAAGAAAAGCTCGGTCGCCGATGGCGCCTTTGAAAACGATGTCGAAGCCATGTCCGAGATTCGCCGGCTGATCGACTTCCTGCCGCTGAACAACCGCGAGAAAGCCCCGACCCGGCCCTTCTTCGACGACCCGAAGCGCATCGAGGCCAGCCTGGATACGCTGGTGCCCGACAACCCGAACCAGCCCTATGACATGAAGGAACTGATCCACAAGGTCGCGGATGAGGGCGATTTCTACGAGATCCAGAGGGATTTCGCCGCCAACATCATCACCGGTTTCATCCGGCTGGAGGGGCAGACGGTCGGCGTCGTCGCCAACCAGCCGATGGTGCTGGCCGGATGTCTGGATATCGACAGCTCGCGCAAGGCGGCGCGGTTTGTGCGCTTTTGCGATGCGTTCGAGATTCCGATCCTGACGCTGGTCGATGTGCCGGGCTTTCTGCCGGGCACCAGCCAGGAATATGGCGGCGTCATCAAGCACGGCGCGAAACTGCTGTTTGCCTATGGCGAAGCGACGGTGCCGAAAGTCACGGTCATCACCCGCAAGGCCTATGGCGGCGCCTATGACGTCATGTCCTCGAAGCATCTGCGGGGCGATTTCAACTATGCATGGCCCACGGCGGAAATCGCGGTGATGGGCGCCAAGGGCGCGGTCGAGATCCTGATGCGCGCCGATCTGGGCGACAAGGACAAGATCGCCAAACATACCGCGCAATATGAGGAACGCTTCGCAAACCCCTTTGTTGCCGCCGAAAAAGGCTTCATCGACGAGGTGATCCAGCCGCACTCGACGCGCCTGCGCGTGGCCCGGGCGCTGGCCAGCCTGCGTGGCAAGCGGCAGGAAAACCCGTGGAAAAAGCACGACAACATCCCGCTGTGACGATCCACGATGCGCAAGGCACTGACGATCCGAAAATCTGTCGCGCAGGGGGCGATCATGGTGTTTGTGGCACCCGCCGCCGGCATGGCAAAGGATGACCCGGGCGGGGTCAGGATCGCCCTGCCCTCGGGCGCGGTGGTCTTCTGGCAAGAAACGCTGCAGGACACCGCCGGCGGGCTGGGCCTGACCGCGCGGTTTCGCTTCGTGATGCCCGATCTGGCGCAGCGCGTGCCCTCGACCAGCGGCTCTGCCTCGGATTTCGCCGAAGAGGAAGAACGCGGCCCCATCGATATCGACACCGAAAGCGGCGAGATCACCGGCGAGGACATGCAGGCCGGGACATTCGCGCCCGAGCCCGATGCCGAGCCGGATCCCGGTCAGGACGAGATCGCGGTGACCGGCCTGCCCGAGGCCGGGATGGGCGAAAACGGCACCGAGGAGGAGGCCGACGCGCTGATCGAAGCGCCTGCCCTGCCCGCCGAACCCGACGCCATGGCGCAGGATCCGGTTCATCAAGATGTTGTGTGGCTCTGCGAGAACTGGGCCCTGCCGCGCATCGCCAGCCCCGCGCCGCGCCCTTCGCAGATCATCATCAGCCTGGCCGACAAGGCGATCCCCTTTGCCGCCTATGACCCTGATGTCGTGCAGCTTTTCGAAGCTTTCCGCTTGCCGCCCGACCGCGACGCCTGCGAATGGGAGCCGTGGTAATGCCCGCATCCGCCGAGATCCGCGCCTATGATGCAAGCCTGCCACATTGGCTGAAACCCGCTGCTTTCGGGATGCGGCCTGCCTGTTTCCCGTCGACGGGCACAGCTATGATGCGCGCCAGGTCGTACTTTACGGCCGAATCTCAACCGAGCAGTCGGGAATATCCCCTTCCGCTATACAGGAGCACGACTCAATGTCGAAAAAGCTTGCCCTCGCCCTCGTCCTCGTTGGCCTCGCCGCCGCTTGCGCCAAAAAAGAGCCGGAAGTCGTTCCGGTCACGACCGTTCAGCCCGAGCCGGTCTACCAGGGCAAATACGGCGCCAACTAAGCCGATTGCCGCGCGCGGGCTGCCAGGCGGCCCGCGCCAACCGCGCGTCCCTCTGGCCCTGCGTTTTTCCGCAAGCCATCAGAAAAGGGGCGCAACATGCTGAAGCACCGTGGCTTTCCCGGCCGTCTTCCCAGCAGCGATTTCCAGTTCACCATCCGCCGCGCGAATAAGAAGGGTGCAACACCCCTGATCCGGCGCGAGCGTTTTCGCGACCGCAAGGTTGCCGACCGCCGTGCCGACACGGCCTTTCTTGCGGCGCTGATCGCACATTTCGGCGAAGAGCCCTTTGTCCGCGGCAATCTGGATGCCGGCCGCCTGTCCTGGCTGCTGGGCCGCGAGGTGATCGCCGTCGGCAAGCTGAATCCAACCGATTACGAACAGTTGCTGCGCGTCGACATGAAACGCGCCGAGGCCGGTTTTCCCGAACTTTTCGCCGCCGATGCGCCCGAATTCGACTGGGACGATGACGATTGGGACGACGAGGACTTCGACGAGGACGAGGGGGGTGGCTGATGGGCGGATTGCCGCGTAGTTGCCGTTTTTCACATGGTTGTCAGTTCCTTCAGGGAACCCCGCATGCGATATTGACGTTTCAGTTCGCATCGACGGTCCAATCCCGGACCCATAATACAGGCAATAAACTATGCAAAAATCTGTCGCCCTGCGCCTTGCCGGCGCCGTTCTTCTGGTCGCCGGTCTCTCGGCTTGTGACGGTAGCGGGCTTTCCCCCGACACCCAGCGCGCCGCCGGCGGCGCCGTGGCTGGCGCAGTGGTCGCCAAAGCGATCGACGGCGATGTCGCAACCGGTGCCCTCATCGGCGCGGCCGGTGGCGCGCTCTGTGACGACGCCGGCGTCTGCCAGCGCCGCTACTGAATGTAACGGGGCAGCCGGCGCCGCCTTTGGCCTGCGCGCCAGCGCCCACATCCCGGAGCTAACCAAATGTCGAAAAAACTCGTCCTGGCACTCGGGCTGGGTCTTGTCGGCCTTGCCGGCTGCACCCAGAACATCAATCCGACCGACATGGATCGCGGCCTCATCGGCGCGGGTGTCGGCGCAACCGCAGCCTATGTCGGCGGCCATAACGTCGCCAAGGGCGCGGCCATCGGGGCGGTCGGCGGCGCGCTTTGCGACGACGTGCGGCTTTGCCAATAACGACCTGACCGGCGCGCGTCGCACGTCGCACGCAGTCACCTCATCCATGACCGTCCGGGGCCTTGCGGCCGCGGACGGTTTTTTCATGTCCGCACACCGGGGGGAGCGCCCATGTTCAAGAAAATCCTGATCGCCAATCGGGGCGAGATCGCCTGCCGGGTCATCAAGACCGCCCGCAAGATGGGCATCAAGACCGTCGCCGTCTATTCCGACGCCGACCGCAACGCGCTGCATGTGAAGATGGCCGATGAGGCCGTCCATATCGGCCCCTCGCCCGCCAACCAGTCCTATATCGTCATCGACAGGATCATGGACGCCATCCGCCAGACCGGCGCCGAGGCCGTCCATCCCGGCTATGGCTTCCTGTCGGAGAACATGAAATTCGCCGAGGCGCTGGAGGCCGAGGGCGTCGCCTTCATCGGCCCGCCCTCCTCGGCCATCGAAGCGATGGGCGACAAGATCACCTCGAAAAAGATCGCGCAGGAGGCCGGCGTTTCCACGGTTCCCGGCTATATGGGCCTGATCGCCGATGCCGAGGAAGCGGTGAAAATCTCGAACGAGATCGGCTATCCGGTGATGATCAAGGCATCGGCCGGCGGCGGCGGCAAGGGCATGCGCATCGCCTGGAACGATCAGGAGGCCCGCGAAGGGTTCGAATCCTCGAAGAACGAGGCCGCGAACAGCTTTGGCGACGACCGCATCTTCATCGAGAAATTCGTGACCCAGCCGCGCCACATCGAAATTCAGGTGCTGGCCGACAAGCATGGCAACGCCGTCTATCTGCATGAACGCGAATGCTCGATCCAGCGCCGCAACCAGAAGGTCATCGAGGAAGCGCCCTCGCCCTTCCTTGACGAGGCGACCCGCAAGGCCATGGGCGAGCAGGCCGTGGCGCTGGCGAAGGCCGTGGGCTATTCCAGCGCCGGCACGGTCGAATTCATCGTCGATGGCCAGAAGAATTTC
>JAGPGI010000453.1 GCA_018056045.1 Paracoccus sp. (in: a-proteobacteria) | reverse complement strand
ACCAGATCGGCACCGTGAACGTGCCCGAGCCGCGGATGGTGACGATCAACATCTGGGACAAGGGGCTGGTCAACAAGGCCGAGAAGGCGATCCGCGAATCGGGCCTCGGCATCAACCCGCAGCTCAACGGCACCATCATCATGCTGCCGATCCCCGAGCTGAACGAGGAGCGCCGCCGCGAATTGACCCGCGTCGCCGCCCAATATGCCGAACATGCCCGCGTTGCCGTGCGCAACGTGCGCCGCGACGGCATGGACCAGATCAAGAAGGCCAAATCCTCGGGCATGCCCGAGGATGACCAGAAATTCTGGGAAGGCGCTGTGCAGGAACTGACCGACAAGATGATCGCCTCGGTCGACAAGGCGCTTGAGGCCAAGCAGGCCGAGATCATGCAGGTCTAGGGGCATGGCAGAAATCGCCGCCAGCCTCGCAAAGCCCGAAGGGCAGGGTCAGCGCCCCCGCCATGTCGCCATCATCATGGATGGCAATGGCCGCTGGGCCAAGAACCGGGGCTGGCCGCGACTTGTCGGCCATCGCCGTGGCGCCGAGCGCGTCAAGCAGATCGTCCGTGCCTGTCCCGATCTGGGCGTGAACTGGTTGACGGTCTATGCCTTCTCGACCGAGAACTGGAAGCGCTCGACCGAGGAAGTCCTTGGCCTGATGGGAATTTTCGCCCGCTATATCGAGCGCGAGGCCGATGGCATGGCCGCCGAGGGGGTGCGCATGCGCTTTATCGGCGGGCGCGAAAGGCTCACCGAAAAGCTGCAGCGCCTGATGGCCGGGATCGAGACCCGCACCATGGGCAACAGCCGTCTGAACCTGACCGTCGCGATCAATTACGGGGGCCGCGACGAGCTCTTGCGCGCCTCGAAACGGCTTGCCACGCGGATCGCGCGGGGCGAGATTACCAACCCGACCGAGGCCGATATGGCCGATTGCCTCGATACCGCCGGCCATCCCGACCCGGATCTGGTGATCCGCACCTCGGGCGAGACGCGGACCTCGAATTTCCTGCCCTGGCAGGCCGCCTATTCCGAATATGAATTTACCCCTACGCTCTGGCCCGATTTCACGCCCGAGCATCTGGCCGAGATCCTCGACCGTTTCGGTCTGCGCGATCGGCGTTTCGGGGGCGCATGACCGGGCCGGATCAGCAGCCGGGCCGCCTGCGCGAGGCCATCCGTCAGGGCAACTGGAGCGATCTCGGACGCCGTATCCTGTCGGGTCTGGTGCTGGCCGTGCTGGGCGTGCTGCTGCTGGTCTCGTCGGGGCTGTGGCTGCGGTTTGGCGTCTCGGCGGTGGTCGGGCTGATGATGTGGGAACTGGCGCGGCTGACCGGCTGGCGCCATCCCGAATTCCACAGCCCGCGCCATCCGGTGCTGATCGGCATCCTGTCGGCTCTGGTGATGCTGGCGATGCTGGTCTTGCCGGGGGACTGGCCGATGGCGCTGGTGCTGGTGCCGATCATCGCCGGCTGGCACGGCACGCATGAACATGAGCGCCCGGCCTATCTGCTGTTCACGCTGGCGATCATGGGCGCGGGTTACGCGCTGGTGGTCATCCGCGAGGCGGCTGGCATGCCGACGCTGTTCTGGATCGTCGGCACCATCGTGCTGTCGGATGTGCTGGGTTATTTCGTCGGCCGCAAGCTGGGGGGGCCGCGCTTCTGGCCCTCGATCAGCCCGAAAAAGACCTGGAGCGGCACCATCGGCGGCTGGGCTGGCGCGCTGGCGCTGGCGCTGGTCCTGTGGATTTCCGGTGTCGCGAGCGCCGGCGTGATCATTGTCGGCCCGCTTCTGGCGCTGGCCGGGCAGTTTGGCGATATCGCCGAAAGCTGGCTCAAGCGCCGGGTGGGGGTCAAGGACAGTTCCGACCTGATCCCCGGCCATGGCGGGGTCATGGACCGTTTCGATGCGATGGCGGGGGCGCTTTTGCTGGCGCTGGTGCTGCTGATCGTCGATCTTCTGCCGATAATCGGAGGCTAGGAATGCGCAGCGTTTCCGTGCTGGGCGCGACCGGATCGGTCGGTGAAAGCGCATTTGATCTGCTGATGCGGGCGGGCGGCCCTGCCGCCTATCGCACGGTCGCGCTGACCGGTGGCGCCAATGTCGCGCGTCTGGCGGAAATGGCCCGGGCGCTGCAGGCCGAGATCGCCGTCACCGCATGGCCGGACAAGCTCGCGGATCTGCGCGCGGCGCTGGCCGGGACCGGGATCGAGGCCGCCGCCGGAACGCAGGCCATCGCCGAGGCCGCAGCCCGCCCCGCCGACTGGACGCTTTCGGCCATTGTCGGCGCGGCCGGCCTGCCACCGGGGCTCGCGGTCCTGCGCCGGGGTGGCGCGCTCGCGCTCGCGAACAAGGAAACGCTGGTCGCGGCCGGGCCGCTGGTCATGGATCAGGCGCGCGCCCATGGCGCCAGAATCCTGCCGGTCGACTCGGAACATTCCGCGATATTTCAGGCGCTTCAGGGCGAAAACATCGATTCCGTCGAGTATGTGACCATCACTGCTTCGGGCGGCGCGTTCCGCGACTGGCCGCTGGAGCGGCTGGCGCAGGCCTCGGTGGCCGAGGCCTCCTGCCATCCGAACTGGGCCATGGGCCAGCGCATCACCATCGACAGCGCCAGCATGTTCAACAAGGCGCTGGAAGTCATCGAGGCGCATGAGTTTTTTGGCCTCGAGAATGACCGTCTGCGGGTGCTGGTGCATCCGCAATCCATCATCCACGCCATGGTCACGCATCGCGACGGTGGCAG
>JAGPGI010000452.1 GCA_018056045.1 Paracoccus sp. (in: a-proteobacteria) | reverse complement strand
GGACATTCCGACCGACGATCTGTGGTGCCGCGATTCCGGGCCGTCCTTTGTCGTGGATGGCAAGGGCGGGCTGGCGGTGACGCAGTTCAACTTCAACGGCTGGGGCAACAAGCAGGTGCATGGCAATGACGGCCAGATTGCGGCGCGCGTGGCCCAGCGGATGGGGCTGCGGGTCTTTGACGCCGGGCTGGTCGGCGAGGCGGGCGGCGTTGAAACCGACGGCCATGGCACGCTGATCGCCCATGAAAGCACCTTCGTGAACCCCAATCGCAACAAGGGCGGCAAGGCCCGGGTCGAGGCCATGCTGCTGGACACGATGGGCGCGGAAAAGATGATCTGGGCGCCGGGGATCAAAGGCGCCGATATCACCGATTATCACATCGACGCGCTGGCGCGGTTCGTCAAACCGGGGCAGGTGCTGATCCAGATCGGCGACGAGGTCGATCCCGACGACCCGTGGTCGGTTGCGGCCTTTGAAACCCGCGATATCCTTGCCGCGGCGACCGATGCCCGGGGGCGCAGGCTTGATCTGGTGATCCTGCCGGAACCTTATGACATCCGCGTCGACAGCCCTGATTTCGTATCGTCATACGTCAATTACTATGTCTGCAACGGTGCCGTGATCGCTGCCGAATTCGGCGACAAGGCCGCCGATGCCGAGGCAGTCCGCGTGCTGCGCCGGCTTTACCCGGACCGCGAGGTGGTGACGCTGAACATCGACCCGGTGGGCGAGGTCGGCGGCGGCATCCATTGCGCCACCCATGAACAGCCCAAGGTCTGACCATGCGCAACTGGCTGACCCGAAACGCCGAGGCGCTGGGGGCATTGGGCGCCATCGCCACCGCCTTTGCCGCGCTGACCGCGCTGGTGGTCATTCCCTATCAGGTGGGGCAGGCCGACCGCATCCAGCGCGACCAGACGGCTCGGGAGATCTATCGCGAATTCCTGAACCTGACCGTGCAGAAGCCGGAACTGGCCAATGCCGATTACTGCACGCTGAAGGACGAGACCCACCGCACCGCCTATTCGGCCTATGTCGAATATCTGCTTTATACGGCCGAACAGATGATCGACACCTCGGACGAGTGGCAAAAGCCCATGGAGAATTACCTTGCCGAGCACAAAAGCTATCTGTGCAGCCTTGCCGCCGAGGATAGCGAGCTGGTCGACATCGCGGCCGAGATGGGCGTGATCTGCACGCCAGACGATATTTGCAAATAGGCGCGGCCCTCTGAGGGCGGCCGCGCCGTTTCTCAGGTCTCAGGCGCGGGTCTCAGGCGCCGACCAGAATCCCGCGCTGGACGGCGGGACGGGCCAGAAAACGGTCCAGATAGGCCTGAACGTTCTTGAACGTGTCCATGCCGGTTTCGGCCTCGGCCTCATAGTTCACGCGCACGGTGCGCAGCCACGGCCCCACGGCCATGTCGGCGATGGAATAGTCGCCGGTGATCCAGTCGCGCCCCTCAAGCTGGCGGTCCAGCACGCCAAGGATGCGCCGCGCCTCGTTGTAATAGCGGGTGCGGGGGCGCGGATCCTCGATTTCCTTGCCCTTGTAGCGGTGGAAATAGCCGACCTGGCCGAACATCGGCCCCAGCCCGCCCATCTGCCACATCAGCCACTGGATGGTGTGATAGCGCGCGGCGCCCGATTTCGGCAGGAACTTGCCGGTCTTGTCGCCCAGATAGATCAGGATGGCGCCGGTCTCGAATATGCCGATCGGCTGCCCGTCCGGCCCGTTCGGGTCGATCATCGCCGGGATCTTGTTATTGGGGTTCAGCGACAGGAATTCCGGGGTGAACTGGTCCTCGGGGTCAGAGATGCTGATGCGATGCGCATCATAGTCCAGCCCGCATTCCTCAAGCATGACCGAGGTCTTGATGCCGTTGGGCGTATTCAGCGTGTAAAGCTGGATCACGCCCTGACGAACCGGCGGCCAGCGGCGGGTGATCGGAAAGTCGGAAAGTGCCGTCATGTCGTCTCCTGAATTCTCTTTCTTTGTCTATACGCGGCGTGATAAGGCAGCTCGCGCCAGAACCACGCGCAACAGGTTGGAAAAGGTAAGCCCATGTTCAAGGAATTCAAGGAATTCATCGCCCGCGGCAATGTGATCGACCTCGCGGTCGGTATCATCATCGGCGCGGCATTCACGGCCATCGTCAACTCGCTGGTGGCCGATCTGATCAACCCGATCATCGGTCTGCTGACCGGCGGCACGGATTTCAGCGCCCACTATCTGGTGCTCAAGGGCGAAGTGCCCGCCGGCGCCAGCCTGAAGGCGGCCCGCGATGCCGGCGCCTCGGTCTTTGCCTATGGCTCGTTCCTGTCGGCCGTCATCAACTTCCTGATCATCGCCTGGGCGGTGTTCCTGCTGGTCAAGGGCGTGAACCGCGTCCAGTCGGCGACCAAGCGCAAGGAAGAAGAAGTCGCCGCCGCTCCGGCCGGCCCGACCCAGGAAGAACTGCTGGCCCAGATCCGCGACGAACTGCGCGCACAGCGCGCCTGATCGCATCAAGGCAAGCAAGGATCGACCGGCGCGGGCAGCCCCCGCGCCGGTCTTTTCATGTCTCAGCTGATGATCTGCTCGGGCGTGGTCCAGTCCAGCCCCAGCGCCTCGGCCACCGGACCCGAGGTCAGCATACCCTCATGCGTGGACAGCCCGGCGCGCAGATGCGCGTCGTCGCGCAGCGCCTGCCGCCAGCCCTTGCCGGCCAGCGCCAGCATGAAGGGCAGCGTGGCGTTCCCCAGCGCCCGGGTCGAGGTCTGC
>JAGPGI010000090.1:3168-8943 GCA_018056045.1 Paracoccus sp. (in: a-proteobacteria) | reverse complement strand
CGAGGCTCTGGCCGATATCGAGCCTGCCGATATCGAGAATGTCTATATTTCCCGCACCAGGTTCGGCGGCAAGGGCGGGATCATCAACGAACAGCGGCTGGAGCGGCTGCTGGAGGCGGAAGGCTATACCGCCGTGCATCCCGAGCGCCTGTCGCTGCGCGAGCAGTTCTCGATCTTCAAGGGGGCCAGGAACATTCTTGGCCTGGATGGCTCGGCCTTTCATGTTCTGGGCTATGTCGCCAATCCCGATCAGCGCGCCGGCATCATCATTCGCCGCAGCAGCCCCGCCTATCACCACATCGCCGAGCATCTTCGCGGCTTCACCGGCAGGCCGCCGGAAATCATCAACCACCTTGCCGCCGACTGGATGCCGGACCGGCAGAAGCTGGCCAATCATGTCAGCTGGGGCGAGCTTGACTTTGACGGTCTGGGACAGACGCTGGCGCGCCTCGGCTTCATTGCCGATGCCCGGAACTGGTGCAATCCCGACCCCGAGGAAATGGCCCAGAGCGTCGAGCGCGCCGCGACCCGGACCCAGGAGCCGCTTGTCCGGCGCCTTGCGGTCTTGTGACCCTGCCGGGCCGCCTCTGCCGGGTCTGTGCGGCCAGACAGGGATTTGCGGGTGATCAGGCCTGATCGGGCTCCACGAACCGGGTCAGGGTCGCAAGCTCAAGCCCCTCTTTCTCCAGATAGGGGAAATGCCGCTCCAGCGCCCGCCTGACATCATTGACCGGCGCCTGTGACATCCCGCGCTTGCGCAGCGTATCCGCCGCGTGCCTTGGCGTGTCATTGTCGCCGCGATGGGTCACGATGCAGGGAAAATGCGGATCGGTCACGGCCACCAGATGCTGCGGGATCTTGTAATGGCCATAATCGAACACCGTTCTGCTGCTGTGGCGCACCGCCGTGCCGGCGCTGAAGAACGGGCTGTGCCAGTTATAGATGCCTTCGGTCGGGCCATCGGTGACGCAATAGTAAAGCGAGGGGAAGCTGATGGCGAAATGGGCATTGCGCCACATGCAGGCGGCATGCCGGCGCAGGCGGCGGATGTAATCCTTGGACACGCAGTCATCGTCATCCAGCCGGAACTGGACGACATCGGGGAAATTCAGCTCATATTCCGCGATCACCGCCCGGATGATATCGGTGATATGCTGGGGCGGGACGAATTTCAGGATCACCTGCGGGGTGGCGGCGCAGATCTCCGTCAGTCTCTGCCGGTATTCGATGGGCATCCTGTCCGAGGAGACCACCAGCAGCCGGAATTCCGGGTCGCTTTGATTGCGCAGGGATTTCAGGGTCAGATGCTCGAATGTGGCCAGCCGCGCGGTCATGCGCTCGGCGGTGAAAAGCTCATCTGCCTTCTGCCTGTAGATGTCCTCAAGCTGATCGTCGGCCTTGTTCCTGTAGGCCTTCCAGTCGCCACGCCCCAGCATGGAAAACCGGCAGACGCCCAGAATTGGAATATCTTGTTCCTTCATCAGTCTTCCTGACAGATCAACCCGCGATTGCTTGCTATCAGATCAAGGCCACAAGCGCCATCCACCGGCGGGTCAGGGCTGGTAAACCCAGTGTTTCGACACCACGAAGATCATCGCCGAGATGAAGAACGTGACCACCACCTGCGTCATGTAAAGCGGCAGCTGCAGCCCATCGACCAGCCCCGCCATCAGCCCCGAATTCAGCGCCATGGCGCTGGCATGCATGGCGACAAAGCGCGACATGCTGCGCCGCGTCGGCGGCCCGGACCGGAACGTCACCCAGCTTTGCAGGATGTAGTTATAGACCATGCTGATGCCATAGCAGCAGGCGGTCAGCAGCAGGGTGCTGGCGATGCTGCCCCGCAGCGCCCAGAGCAGCAGGAAATAAAGCCCCGTCGACGAAGCCCCGACCAGAACAAAGCTGAGGATCTGGCGCAGGTGCTGGCTTGCGCCGCTCATTCGGCGCCCCGTTCGAACAGGATGCCGAAATCGCCCTGCATCCGGACCCCATAGCCGTTCTGCGCATCCCCGAGATAGGCCAGAAGCGTGGTCAGGACCGGGGCATTCGCCTCGGCGGGGGCAAGTTCGCCCGCCGCGCTGCGGGTGATGGCCTTGCCCCCGATCAGGATGAATTTCGGCCGGTATCGGGTCAGCCCGTCGCGGATCTCGGCCATCCAGGCGTCATAAAGGGTGAAATCCGGGGTCATCAGCTCGATCGCGGGGGTGATGAAGCGATAGGCCGGCAGCCGCTGCGCCAGATAAGGGATCTGATACAGCGTGCCATATTGCACCATCCGGTCCTCGGGGGTGCTTTCGGCGCGGATGATATCGACCATCTGGACCTGTTCGGCGGTCGGGATGTCATAACGGCCGGTGATCGGCGACATCCCGTTCTGCCGGACATCCAGCAGCAGGTGGGAATCCCGGGCAAGCTTGATCCCGACGCCCATGATCACCAGCGCGGCCATGGCGATGGCCGCCCCGCCGATCAGCCGCCGCCGCCCGGATGTGCTGGCCCCGCGCATCCGGGCACAGGCCTGATCCAGCGCCACGGCGGTCAGCATCACCAGCAGCGGCAGGAAGCCCGCGATGTGATAGCCAAAGCCTTTGCGCTGGACGAAATAGGACAGCAGGATCGCCGCCGCCAGCCCCAGGACCAGCAGCAGCGGATAGCGCAGCCCGCGGTCGCGCAGGATCCACAGCACCAGCCCGATGCCGCCGCACAGCGTCATCCAGTGCCACCAGCGCGTGAACAGCACGACGATGGTCTGGATCAGGTCCATCGGCGGGTCGTCGTAATAGACCTGCGAGGTGAACTGCACCGATTGCTGGTGCCAGTCGTCCAGATTGCCGACCGCCAGCGCCCAAAGCAGGATCGCCAGAACGACCAGCGCAAAGCCCGCGCATAGCGCGCCCATCCGCGCCGGCAGGCCATGGGCGCGCGGCTGCGCGATCCAGCTGCGCGGCAGCGCCTCAAGGATCAGAAGACCGGCCAGAACCGACAGATAGGTCGGGCGGATCAGCACCGCGCAAGCGACCAGCAGACCGGCCATGAACATCGCCGGCAGCTCGCGCCGGGCCGGGGCCAGCATGGCGCAGCAGGCGATGATCAGCAGGCCCATGGCGACGATGTCGCGCTGGCCGGACATCCAGCCCCCGGCGGTGACATAGACCGGCGGATAAAGCAGCAGGGCGACAAAGGGCGCCAGCCGGAACCCCGCCCGCCACAGAAACACCGCCGCCGCGATGGTGGCGCATTGCATCAGCAGGTAATCCAGCAGGTGCCATGACCACAGAACCGGCCCGAACATCCGGATTGCCGCCTCATGCAGCAGCATGGCCCCCGGCCAGTTCATGTCGAAGCTGCCGGCATAGAACGGATGCCCCATGGTGGCCATCCAGCCCATATAGTCGAATTGCGCCTGATCGGGCGACGGCTCGACCTTGAGATAAAGCAGGCCCAGCACCGGGGCCGAAACCAGCCAAAGCAGGATCAGCGCACGGCGCAGAGCTGGCGGCAGGCCCGGCGCGGCGCCGGACACGCTGCTGTCGGCAGGGGTGAGCTCTGACATGAAATGGCTCCTTCAGGTTAAACCGCTGCGCAGAAAGGTCACGATCCGGGAAATGCCGCTGGCCAGGGGCGTCGGCTGCCAGTCGGACGGCAGGGCCGAGGGCAGGAAGCTCATGTCGCGGACATTCGAGGGATGGGGGTCGAATTGCAGCAAAAGCGGGCGTTCGATGCGTTCGCGAATGCGCTCGATCACCTCGAAGACCGAGGCCGAGCGGCCACTGGCCAGCAGGAAGGTCAGCGGCCCCCGGTCATGCTCCGGATCCGGCAGATGATCGGGGGCGGGATCGGCAAGGGCGCCCGCCCCGACGATCCGGCGCGCCAGATAATGGCCGATATCATCGGCCAGCACATAGTCGCGCAGCGTGTTCGGATTGCCGAAGATCTGCGTGGTCCTGCCCTGCATGGCATTCGAGATCAGCGCCGTGACCAGCCCGACGCGCTTTGAGCGGGTGACGCCATAGACCGAGCTTGGCCGGTAGACATGGCGCCGGTCCAGCCCCCCGGCCTGCGCCAGCGCCCGTTCCTGCATCAGCTTGCCCGCGCCATAGGGGCGCAGGGGCCGGGGGATGCTCAGCTCTGAACAATGGGTCTGGCTTTCGAACAGCCCGCCGGCCGAACTCATCATGTGGAAATCGACCGCCCGACCACCGTGGCGCAGCGTCTCGGCCATGGCGATCAGCTCGGCCACGATGGCGGTTTCCTGCGCCATATCGGCATCGCTCGAGGCGAAACCGCTTTGGCCGCCGGTCCAGACCACGGCCAGCCGGCCCGCCTGCGGCAGCGCCGCGCCGATATCTTTCCGCTGCGCCTGCCGCAGCCCGCCATCTTGCCAGTCATAGGGAAAATCCCGCCCCTCGGCCTGAAAGCGCAGCCGCAGGGCCCGGTCCACGGCCCCGCCGATCAGCCCCAGGCCGAACAGCAGCACGCAGGGCCCGGCGTTTCCCCCGACCCGCAGGACCTTCATGGGCGCGGGTCAGGATGCTGTTCGAGCCAGCGGGCGACCGTGGCGTCGCCGGATCTGTCGATGGTGAAGAAGGTGGGCTTGCCATGCACCTTGAGGATCATCGAGGACAGATATTGCAGCACGATCCCCAGCATGAAGGCCGACAGCCCGCCAAAGAAGGTGATCGCCAGAAACAGCGAGGTCCAGCCCTCGACCGCGATCCCGGCCGGCGAGAACAGCTTGACCAGCAGGAAATAGATCGCCGCTAGGACCGACAGCGCCATCGTCGCCAGCCCCAAGACCGAGCCGATCCGCAACAGCTTGATCTGGCTTGAAAAAATCATGCGCCAACCATGCGACAGCAGGGATTTCAGGCTATAGCCGCTGCGCTTGGTCTTGATATAGCGCTCGTCCTTCATCTCGATGCGGATGGCGCGGATGCTTTGCGTGAACCAGCCCAGCGTGATGTCCAGATAGGTGTCATGCGAACAGACGCTGGCCGCCGCCCGCGCCACCGGGCCGCGGATCAGCCGGAAGCTGTTGAAGCTGGACAGGTTCGGATTGTCGGTCAGCCATTGCATCATCCGCTTGAAGCTGCGCGAGGTCCAGTCGCGGATGGCCGCGTCATGCACCGTCGAGACCGGATTGGCATAGACGATATCGGCATGTTCGCTGACAGCCTTGCGCAAAAGCGTCGCGATGACCTCGGGGCGGTGCTGCAGGTCCTCGTCCATGGTCACCACCCAGTCGCCCGAACTGTGCAGGATGCCGACGATGGTTGCCGGGTGCTGGCCGAAATTGCGCGCCAGATGCAGCGGTACGATCCAGGAATGTTCGCGGGCCAGCTGGTCGATCCGGGCGCCGGAATCGTCAATGGCGGCGTCCTCGACGAAAATCGCCTCGGCAAGGGTAAAGGGGGCGCCCTGTGCCTGCCATTCACGGCGCAGATCATCCAGCGCCGCGACCAGCGCGGCAAGGTAATCGGCGCCGCAATAGACCGGCACCACGACACTGACCATCATGTTCTGGGGCGGGGATAGATCTGACATGTTCATCTTGCCTGAAATTCTGTCGGTTTCATCACAGCTTTGCTTCCCCCGACCTTGTCAAGACGGCGTCCGGGACAGTGGCCGGACGACCGGGCATTTTCCCCGGACGGAATATTGACGCGGGGCAGATGCCCCCTTCTAGAGCATCGCGCCGCAGGATGCGATATTTGCATGAGAAAACGACCCTGCCTTTTCCGCAGCTTGTCATGGCCGCCAATGCAGAGAAATATC
>JAGPGI010000090.1:0-3068 GCA_018056045.1 Paracoccus sp. (in: a-proteobacteria) | reverse complement strand
GGCCTTGGCGGGGGCTTTATCGGCGTCGACGTGTTTTTCGTCATCTCGGGTTTTCTGATCACCACCATCCTGCTGCGCGAAGCGCGCGAGGGCAGCTATTCCCTGGCCCGTTTCTATGAACGGCGGATCCGCAGGATTTTCCCGGCGCTGGTCACGGTCCTGGTCGCGACCACGCTGGCGGGGATCTATATCCTGACCCCGGACCAGCTGGCGGCCTATGGCAAAAGCATGATGGCCACCATGCTGTTCGTGTCGAACTTCTATCTTGGCATGACCGCGAATTATTTCGACCCGGACGCGGAAACCCAGCCATTGCTGCACACATGGTCGCTGGCGGTCGAGGAACAGTTCTATATCGTCTTTCCGATCTTTCTTGTCGCGCTGGTGCGCTGGTTCCCCCGGCGGGTCAAGGCAATCGTCTGGATCGCGACCCTGCTCAGCTTTGCGGCCTGCATCCTGCTGACGGACCGGCGGCCGACCATGGCCTTTTATCTTGCCCCAACCCGCGCCTGGGAACTGCTGGCCGGCGCATTGCTGGCGATCCATGCGCCGCGCGCCCTGCCGGCGGGCCGGGAATGGGTCGCGTCCGTGCTGGGGATCGTCGGGCTGGGGCTGATCCTGGGCGCGGGGCTGGCCTTCAGCCCGGCGACCGTCTTTCCCGGCTGGGCGGCAGCCCTGCCGGTGCTGGGATCGGTCGCGCTGATCCTGGCCGGGACATGGGGCGGAACATCGGGTGGCGGCCCCGCGACACGGCTTTTGTCCACCGCGCCGATGCGCGGGCTGGGGCTGATTTCCTATTCGCTCTATCTCTGGCACTGGCCGGTGATCGTGCTGCTGCGCTTCTGGACCATCGATCCGCCGACGCCGATGCAGATGACGCTGGCCGTGGTGGCGACACTCATCCTGTCCATCCTGTCCTGGAAATATGTCGAGCAGCCCTTTCGCCATGCCGGCCGGCGCCCCGGCCGGCTGCGCCATCCCGTGCTTTGGGCCGGGGCCGGCTGCATGATCGCCATCTGCGCCCTGTCGGTCCTGCTGTTTCAAAGCAAGGGCCTGCCCGGCCGTTTCTCGGCCGAGGAACAGCGGCTGCTGGTCGAGGAAATCAAGGATGGCAGCACCCCCTGCGACGAACAGACAGACTGGCGCGAGATCGCCCATTGCCAGATCGGCGCGGCGGATGCCCCCGAAACCTTTCTGGTCTGGGGCGATTCTCATGGCCGGTCGCTGCTGCCGGGCCTGAACGAGGCGATGCGGCTTCTGGACCGGCGCGGCCTTTTTGTCGGCATTCCCGGCTGCCTCACGCTGCTGGAGATCAGCCGGACCAATGATCCCTTCCCCGGGCTCTGCTTTCCGCTGGGCAATCATGTCCTGTCCATTCTGGACGAGAACCCCCAGATCCGCACGGTCTATCTGGTCAGCCGCTGGTCGGTCTATGCGCAGGGCACGCGCTTTGAACACAGCCCGACGGCCCGGCAGACGCTGGTGGTCGATGCCGAAAGCCCCGGCGCCAGCCTGGCCGAGAACCCGCGCGCCTTTGCCCGCGCCCTTGATCGCACCATTGCGGAACTGCGGCGCCGGGGCCTGAAGGTCGTGGTGCTGAACCAGATCCCGGATATCGGCTATCATGTCTCGATCGCCTCGGTGATGGCCGGGCGTCTGGACCGCGATATCGACCTGCGCACCACCCGCGCGGAATATGAGGCCTTCCAGCGCTCGACCGCCGATATCCTTGGCCCGCATGCCGCGCGGGGCGAGATCGCGCTGGTGCCGCTGCAGGATCTGTTCTGCGATGACAAGGTCTGCCGGATCACCACACAAGACGGCCTGCCGGCCTATTGGGACGACAATCACATCTCGCGGCGCGGCGCGCTGGAACTGGCCCCGGCTCTGGCCGATCTGCTGCGCCGGGCCGATCCGTGAAAGCCGGGCCGCCTCTCGCGTCTCTCGGGCCTAGCGTCGCTCGGGCCGGCCGCCAAGGACAAGGCGCAGGGCCTCGGCCAGATCGACCGCCCAAAGCAGCCAGACCACCAGCAGGGCCGCCAGCCGGTCCCCCAGCCCAAAGGGGCGGCGCAGGACCGAGCCGCTGGTCAGAATGGGCGGCAGCGCGCTGCGTCCCAGCCAGGCCAGCCGCGCCGCGCGGCCCTGCGGCAGCTGACCGCCCTTGACGCGGCGGGATTTGCGGATGGTTTCGGCGCCGCTCTCGCGGCAGGGATGGGCCACGACGGCGTTCTCGAGCAGATCGATCCCATATCCCGCCGCCCGCGCCCGGTGGCAGAATTCGGCGTCGCCCCCCGACATATGCGTCGTGGAAAAGCCGCCCAGCTGCCGAAATATCGTCCGGGGCACCGCAAGATTTGCCGTGGCGGCATAGCCGCGCGCCACATAGGCCGCCTGTGGAATCCCGCGCAGCCGGTCATAACGCGCCCAAAGCGTCGGCCGAGGCCCGCATTCCATCCGCACCGGCCCGGCCAGCAGACGTTCCCCGCCGGCGGCAAAGCCCGCAAGATGCGCGGCCAGCCAGCCCGGATCCGGCCTGCAATCGGCATCGGTGAACAGCAACAACACCCCCGATGCCGCCGCCGCCCCGGCATTGCGCGCCGCGTAAGATCCCGGCCGGTCACAATGCAGCAGCCTGAACCCCTCAGGCAGGGTCAGGCCGGACGCCTCGGCCGCATCGCCATTATTGACCAGAATGACCTCGACCGTGGCCGGCAATGCCGGCTGCTGCGCCCCCAGGGCCGCGATCAGATCCCGCACCATGTCCCATTGCCGGAAGACCGGAACGATCACCGAGGCCGCAATCGGGCCTGCCGGGGCTGTTTCCGAAACGGGCATCACGGCCGGACCCGCAGCCTGCGCAACGTCTTTAGGGGATTTTGCGCCCTGTGCGTGATCTTGGCCATATGCGCATGCCTGCCGATATCCAGACTGCAATATGCGGCGCCTCGGGGCGCAAGGCAAACCCGCGAAAACATCCCGCTTCAGCCCGCCAGAACCCGGTAGAGGCCGCGCCAGAACAGCGCCCGGACCCGCCAGCCGCGAATATTGCAGACCAGCATCCGCCGCAC
>JAGPGI010000451.1 GCA_018056045.1 Paracoccus sp. (in: a-proteobacteria) | reverse complement strand
TGAGCGTCCGCCCCCGAAGCCAGGCGAAAGGACGCCAGCCTAGATGAACTGGCGATAGGCCGCGGTCTCCCAGGGGTGGTCCCAGTTCGAAATCGGCGTCCGCCAGTCCGAACCATAGGTCACCGCCAGATATTTCAACGGGTCGCGCGGAATCGGACAGTCCCCGCCAAAGAACGATATGGTCTGCGTCGGGAAGATGTCATTGAAGGTAAAGCCGCGTCTTGCGCTGGGAAACCATGACACGCGCTGGTCCGGATCAATGAAGCCGACGAAAATATCGGTGCCTATTCCGCCCCGGCGGGCGGTGGTCAGGTGGCTGAGATTGTTACTCTCGGGGACGACGAAGTCGCGCGCCAGCAAGATCTGGCGCAGATTGGCCAGAACCTTCGAAAAGGTCACCCTTTTTTGCGCCGGCAGGGCGATGATCAGATCCATGTCATCGTCATGGGGAATGAAATCCTTGTCCCGGATCATGCCCAGAACCGAGCCGAAGCCAAAGCTGACATGCGGCGTGACCTCGGCCCTGAGCAGCGCGACGAGTTCCAGCGCAAGTTCGACATATTGGTTTTTTTGCGGCTCGGACCAGAACCGGAATGAGCGCCGGATGCCGTGATTGCCCCATTCCAGCTGGTGCTGAAACAGATAGGATATGTTCACGGCCCCGATGATGGCCTTTTTCTGGCCCGAGGACAGCGCCCTGTCAGCACGAAGCTGCTGATAGGCCTCGTCATATTTTGCGGCCTTGATAAGCCCGAAGTAATAATCCAGCCGCAACTCGAGGATATTGCGGGCACGGGCGACCTGCTGGTCGTCGGCAAGGGCGGCAGCCCTTGCGTCCAGCGTCACGCCGCGACCGAACATTACGCCCCGACCTTTCGGAACACGGTGCGGGCCACATAGGCGTCGTCATTGAGGTATTTGGCAAAGCCGAAGCCCTCGACCGCATACTCTACCTCGAACCCGAATCTGGCGGCATTGGTGATGACCTGTGACGGCTCGACATAGCGGCGGTAATGCGCGGCGGTGGTCTTTTCGCCCACGGCATCGCGCAAGGTGCGGTATTCGACCGCCAGATGGTCGCCGTCGCGCAGGGACGCGCCCATGGCGGAGAAAAAGGCGGTCTCTTCGGAATCGGTAATCGCGTGCAGGAAAAAGCGCGCATAGGCCATGGCCGGACCCTCGGACCCGGCGCGGGCCTGAACCAGCGCCTCGGCAAAGCCATCATCCCCGACCGAGGCACAGATGAACGAGAGGCTGTTCAGCGATTGCGCCTGCCGGCTTTCCTCGCATTTCAAGATCGCCGCCTCCGAGCCGTCAATGGCGACGACCTGAAAGCCATGGCGGGCAAAGAACAGGCTGTCACGGCCATTGCCGCAGCCAACCTCGATGATCAGATGCGCGTCACCGGCCTCTTGCGCGACAAAGGCGGCGAACTGCGATGGTGCCGACAGCTTCAGGACCGCACGCGAGGCGTAATACGAGTTCCAATAATCACTCTTTTGCTGGGGGACTGCGCTAACCAACACGTGTCATTCCATCTATGCTGTGGTTTGTCCGCGACACATTCCATGACCGATTTGCGAAGTCAACTCGGCTGCGCGGCGCGCCGCCGATATCGGCAGACTGCGCCCACAGCGGATGATTTTAACCTAAAGGTCGCGGAAGGTTCCGCAAGATGACAATCGTGTGACAGGCATGCCTTGACCCGCGCGATGCCTGAAGATGCCGGAACCTTGGTGGCGGCCACATCTGCGGCGAAGGTCCCTGTGGTGCGGGTGGAGGGACTTGAACCCCCACGCCTTGCGGCGCCAGAACCTAAATCTGGTGCGTCTGCCAATTTCGCCACACCCGCAACGAGGGGGCTTCTAGCAAAGCCGCAGCGCCGGCGCGAGGGGATTCTTAGGGTTTTACCGCCCTGCGCTCCATGTCGCGAAATACGCCCGGAATCTCATCGGGCAGGTCGTCGGCGATCAGGCCGGGGCCAAAGCGGCGTGCGGCTGCGGCATGCAGCCATGCACCGGTCGCGGCGGCGTCCAGAGGCGGCAGGCCGCGCGCGAGCAAGCCGGTGATGATGCCGGCCAGAACGTCGCCCGAGCCGGCCGTGGCAAGCCAGGGCACGGCATTCTCGCCCACCGCCGCCGCGATGCGGGCGGTCCCGTCAGCGGTGGAAATGACGGTATCGGGACCTTTCAACAGCACCGTGCAGCCCGCCCGTTCCGCCGCCTGCCGCACCGCATCCAGCCGCGAAAAGGCCGGGCCGCGCTCAGCCGGGGCGGTCAGCTGCCGCGCCAGATCGGGAAACAGCCGGGCGAATTCGCCGTCATGCGGGGTCAGCACGGCCTGCGGGTGCAATTGCGCGAACAGTGCCTCGGGCTTATCGGCAAAGGCCGTCAGCGCATCGGCATCCAGCAGCACCGCCCGACCCGAGGCCAGCGCGACCGGCACCAGTTCCCGCGCCCGCGCAAGGCCAAGCCCCGGCCCAAGACACAGCGCGTTCAGCCGCGCATCCTCCAGAAGATCCGCCAGCGCGGCGCGGTCCGCGATCGGGCGCAGCATCACCGCATCCAGCCGCGCGGCGTTTTCCGCCAGCGCATCAGGCGGACAGCCCAGCGTCACCAGTCCGGCACCAACCCGCAGTGCGGCGCGGGCCGAAAGCCGCGCCGCCCCGCCTTTGCCCGGACCGCCGCCCAGCACCAGCGCATGACCATGGTCGTATTTATGCCCCCATACCTTGTGCAGACGCGCGTCAGGCCCGGCGATCCGCACGTGCGC
>JAGPGI010000450.1 GCA_018056045.1 Paracoccus sp. (in: a-proteobacteria) | reverse complement strand
TGAACTGCACCGCGCGCGCGCCGACCTTGTCCTTGCCTCGCAACACCGGATAGCCCATGGCAGCGATGGCCTGCGCCGCGCGATCCGCGTTCGCGGCATCGGCATAGGTTCCGACCTGAACATACCGCGCACCGGCAGGGATCATCCCAGCCCCCGTGGGCGGTGCCGCCTCGGGCTTGGGTTTGGTGGCGACGGCAACCGGGGCGGCCGGGACCTGAGCGGCCACAGGATCCTTGGCGGCCAGCGCGGTGGCAGCGAGTGCCTTCGCAGCCGGAGCCTTTGCCGCGGCCTCTGCAGATACGGGCCGTTTCGCATCCGGCATCTTAGGAACGGGCTGCGGCTTTGGCTTGTCCTTGAGACTGGCATCGGCGGGCTTCGGCGGCTTGGGCTTGGGCATGGCTGCAACCTCGGCAGCTTTCGGCGCGGTCGGTGGCTCGGCCACGGGCGCCGTCGCAGAATGGGTCTCGGCCACAGGAGCGCCTAGCATGACTGTTCCGACCGCAACAGGCGTTTCGGCGGCTGGCTCCGGGCTCTGGACGCTGGCCACCGGCCGGATGAAGGTCAGCCGCGACAGGTCCGATGCCGGCAGTGAATCGCAATAGCCTTGGCTCGGATCCGCGCCCGCTTCGGCAGGACCGGTCGTGCCGTCATAGCCCAGCAATTCGCAAAGCCGCTTGTTGGGCTGCAGCGCCTCGCCCATGCTGCGGCGCATGTCGGGGGCGGCGGCCAGCGCCGCCTTGAGCGCATCGCTGGGGGCCGAGGAAATATCCGGCTCGGGCCCCATATCGGGCAGCTTTTCCATTGGCGTGGGGTCGCTGGCCAGCTCGCCGGGGCGCAGGTTGGTCAGCACGGTTTCGGCCAGAGCTTCCTCGAGCATTTCTGCGGGCGAGCGCCCGGCATCCGGGTCCAGCACCGAGAGCCGGGGCTTGCCGTCCAGACCGCGCGCGGAAAGCGTCGGCGGATAGCCGCAGATGGGTGAGCCATCGCGCGAGACCCGCGCCTTCCAGCCATTCACCTCATCATCGCGCAGGAATACGCAGCCCTTACTGTCGATATACTGGCGCGCGGAAAAATCGGCCGGCGGCATTTCCGCTGGCCGGTAATCCAGCGCCAGTGCAACACCCGGCACCAGCATCACCAGCATTACCCGCAGCATCAGCAGCATCGTCCCAATCCCGAATCGGCCATCTCGCCCAAGGATAGAACAGAAGCAGTGAAGGCGCGGTTAACGCGGGATTATTTCGTGCCGAACATGCGATCGCCCGCATCCCCCAGACCCGGAACGATATAGCCGTGGTCATCCAGACGCTCATCGAGCGCGGCGGTGACGATGGGCACGTCGGGATGGGCCAGACGCATCCGCTCGACCCCTTCGGGCGAGGCCAGAAGGCAAAGGAACCGCAGGTTGCGCGCCCCGGCCTTTTTCAGCAGGTCGATGGCCGCGACCGACGAGTTCCCCGTGGCCAGCATCGGGTCGACGACGATGGTCATGCGCTCGTCCAGGCCACTGGGAACCTTGGAGTAATATTGCACCGGCTGCAGCGTCTCGGGGTCGCGATAAAGGCCGACAAAGCCCACCCGCGCCGCAGGCACCAGTTCCAGAATCCCGTCCAGAAGCCCGTTCCCGGCCCGCAGGATCGAGATCAGCGCCAGCTTCTTGCCCTCAAGCATGGGGGCGTCCATTTCGCAAAGCGGGGTCTCGATGCGGGTCGTGGTCATCTCCAGTTCGCGCGTGATCTCATAGGCCAGAAGCAAGCTGATTTCGCGCAGAAGCCGGCGGAAACCGGCGGTCGAGGTCGATTTGTCGCGCATCAGCGTCAGCTTGTGCTGCACCAGCGGATGATCGACGATGGTCAGATGTGGTTGGGTCATGTCAGGTCCTTTCGCAGACGCGTCTTTGTTGTCTCGTCGCAGAATGCCGCATCGACCGCCCAGAGATTCATCTGGCGGAACTCATCCTCGGCCCAGCCGAAATGATCTGCAAGCATCTGATATTCATGGGAAAGCGTGGTGTGGAAAAACGGCGGATCGTCGGTCGAGACGGTGACGCGCACCCCCGCATCGGCCAGCCGCGCGATGGGATGGGCGCCCCAGCCCCCGACCGCGCCAAGCGCCACGTTCGAGCCGGGACAGACCTCAAGTGTGACCTGACGCTGGGCCAGTTCATGCATCAGATCCGCATCCTCGGAGGCGCGGATGCCATGGCCGATGCGCAGGACGCCCAAGGACAGCGCATCGCGCACCGATTCCGGGCCGCCCCATTCGCCGGCATGGGCGGTCAGGCCCAGCCCCGCCTCGCGCGCGCAATCATAGGACCAGGCGAAATCGCGAAGATTGCCGAAATCCTCGGCGCCGCCGATGCCAAGGCCGGCAACCCAGCCGCCGGCGGTTTCCGCCGCGCAGATCGCGGTCTTGCGGGCGCGGTCGGGGCCGAAATGGCGGATCGCGGTCAGGATGGCGCGGCTGGCGATGCCGCCCCGCTCGGCCGCCTGCGCGGCCTCTTCCATCGCGGCCAGATAGTCGCGCCATGCCACCAGATCGCCGCCGCCGCAGAACTCGGGCGAGACGAACAGCTCGGCATAGATCGCGCCATGTTCGGCGCATTCGCCCAGCACCTCGGTCAGCAGCCGCGCATAGTCGCGCGGCGATGTCAGGACCGAGGTCGCCGCCTCATAGACGCGCAGAAAGTCATGAAAGCTCTGATAGCTATAGGCGCCATTGGCATCAAAGATGCCGTTCAGGTCCTGCTTTTTCTCGGCGGCCAGACTGCGGATCAGGGCCGG
>JAGPGI010000089.1 GCA_018056045.1 Paracoccus sp. (in: a-proteobacteria) | reverse complement strand
CAGTGCCCCGGACGCGGCGATGACCGCCGCCGCAAGGTCGATATTATAGCGCCGCTTGCGCATCTCGGGGACCATGACGGCGCTGATCGCCGCCGTATCGGCCGAGCCGGACCCCGAAATCGCCGCCAGCCCGGTGCCGGTCACCACCGCGACCATATACAGGCTGCCGGTGATCCAGCCGACCAGCGCCTCGGCCAGCGCCACAAAGCGCCGGGCAATGCCGCCGGCCTCCATCAGCAGGCCCGAGGCGACAAAGAACGGAATGGCCATCAGCGTGAACGAGCTGATCCCGCCATAGATCCGCTGCGCCACGACCGCGATCGGCGCGCCGGTGGTCAGCTCGATCGCGATCAGCCCGGCGATGCCAAGCGCCAGAACGATCGGGATGCCCGAGATCAGCAGGACCAGAAAACCGGAAAGTGCGACCACCATCTCAGTGCTCCTGTGGGCTGGTCGAGCCCGGACGCAGCACGCGCGGCAGGGTCGAAATTGCGAATTCGATCAGGAAATAGGCAAAGCCCACCGGCAGCGCCGCATAGGGAATTGCCATCGGCAGCCGCAGCGCCGGCGATTTCACCATCAGGCCGATCGAGAACATCGACAGCGAACCGACGATGACAACGCCCAGAAACCACACGCCCAGCAAGAAGGCCGCGCCGTTGAACAGCCGCTGCACCGCGATCGGCGCCTTCAGGATCAGGAAGTCCACGCCGACATGCTGGTTGTAGCGCATCGCCACCCCTGCCCCCAGCAAGGTCAGCCAGACCTGCGCAAAGGTCGCGGTCTCTTCGCTCCAGGCGATCGAGTAGTTGAAGAAATAGCGCCCGATGACCTGCGCCATGACCGCGCAGGCCATATAGGCCAGCAACAGCAGCACGGCGATGTCGACGATACGGCGCAGCAGCCACAGCGCGCCACAGCCGGCGCGCATCAGGGCGGCGGGTATCAGGCCGGCCGGACGGCGATCTGTAATGGACGGATTGGGCATCCGGGGCTTCCTTCTCCCTGTCAGCGGATTCGCGGCGCATTCACGCTCATTGCCGTCAGGTTATCGGGAAAGTCGGCCGCAAGAAGGTTCACGACTATAAGAATATTGATAGCAACTATTCGAAACTGCGTTTCGGCGAATATTCAGGCAGTTGCCCGACCGATCTCGCGCCGATCCGGCGACAGGATCGGCATTGCGTGCACAACCACCTGAAAAACAGGCAGATCAGGAACCGGACCAGGATGCGGATGGGTGGCTGAACCGCGCCACCGGGGGGACCGGGGCGGCAGCTAAAGCTGCATCGCGGCGGCGTGCATTTCGTCCAGCTGGGTTTTCACCCGGTCGGCGAAAGCCCTGATGATGCGCTTGCATTGCCGCGACGGGGCCTTGGTCTTCGGCGTCGCGGCCACCAGATTGAAGCGCAGATTCGACTGGAACGGCCGCACCGTCAGGCCGGGGCGCAGCGCGGTATGTGCGGACAGCTCATCGACGACGGCGACCCCCCATCCTTCGCCGACGATGCGGGCGGCGGCGTTCATGAAGCGCGTCTCGATCGAGGGTTGGTATTCCCGGCCGGCCTCGTTGAAGCCTTCGGCAATCATCATGCCGACCCGGTTTGCGGTGCGCGGACCGATCAGCGGATGGCCGTCCAGATCGCGCGGGGTCACGCTTTCCAGCTGCGCCAGCGGGTGATCCTGCGGGCAGATGCAGACCGCGCGCAGCACCGCCACCAGATCGAAATCCAGCGACTGGCGGTCATAGGCCGAGATCACGAACGCCACATCCGCCAGCCCGTTCTCGACCACCTGCAGGACCGAGTCGAGCGGCCGCGTTTCCAGCGAGATCTGAATCTGCGGATATTGGCGCGCATAATCGGCGATGACGCGGGGCAGCACCGCCTCGCTGATCTCGGCGGTCGAGGCGATGCGCACCCGCCCGATCCGGCCCGCGCGCAGGTCGGCGGCGCGCTGGTTCACCGCGTCCCGCAACAGGAAAAGCGGCTCGGATTCCTCAAGCAGGATCAGCGCCTCCTCGGTCGGGATCAGCCGGTTCGACTGGCGTTCGAACAGCGGAAAGCCCAGCACGGTTTCGATATGCCGGATGGTGTTGGAAATCGACGGCTGCGACATGCCAAGCTGTTCGGCGGCACCGACGGTCGTGCGATATTGCACGACGGCACGCAGAATCTCCAACTGGCGAAGGTTCAGCATCTGCCGGTATCCGTCCTTTCGGCTTAGCTGCGGGTCAGGCGGATGCGATGGAAGTTGCGCACCTTGTCCGCAAAGGGTCCGAAGCCCTTGATAGCTTGGAATTCTGGCGTTTCATAGGCCTCGGGCCCGGTGATCGTGTAGATGGCGACAAGGCGCGGACCGCCTTCAAGGCAGGTCTCGCGCCGGGCATCCAGCCAGCCGGGGCAGGCCAGGATATCGGGCAGATGGACCGTTTCATACCATTCGGCCAAGGCGGCCTCGTGCTCGGGATCAATGTCCACAAAGACCATATGCGTCTGGCTCATAGCGCAAGCGCAAGGCAGGGCCGCAGCGCCGCCATCAAAGCGGCGCGTTCGCCGGGCGACACGGCCGGCGTGGGCGCGCGACAGGCATCATCGGGGATCCGCCCCAGCTCGGCCAGACAGGCCTTGAGCCGGGCCGCCGCCATATGGCCGGGCGCGCCATAGACCAGCCGCGCGAAATCGAAAAGCACGGTATGTATCTCCAGCGCCTTGGCGAAGTCGCCGGCGCGCACCCGCCGGTCCAGCGCCACGATCAGCTCGGGCAGGACCGCGGCCAGACTGACCGCGCTGCCATCGCTGCCGATCAGGAAACAGGCAAGCAGATGTTCGTCGCCCGAGGCCATGACCGCCACCTCGGGCCGCATCTCGCGCGCGATGCGGCGGGTGCATTCATAGGCCTTGACCTCCCAGCTGCCCTCCTTGATGCCGGCGACACTGTCGATCTCGAGCAGGCCGCGAAGCACATCGGGCGTATAGGCCAGCCGAAACGACCCGACCGAGCCCTGAAACAGATAGATCGGCGCCGCAGCGGCCTCGGCGATGCCGCGATGATGGTTCAGGATCGCCCGCGGATCGGCGCCAAGCGCCCAGGAATAGGGGGCAAAGACCATGATCCCGTCGGCGCCGGCATTGATCGCCGCCTCGGCGTCGCCCGCCGCCTGCACCGTCGATTCCGCGCTGACGGCGGCAAGGATGCGGGACTTTGGGCCAACCGCGCGGGCGATGGCGATGACCTCGGCCTGCTCGTCGCGGGACATGAAGACCCCTTCGCCGGCATGGCCGTTCAGCAGCAGGCCATCCAGCCCCGGCGTGGCCAGCACATCGGCGAAATGCCGCGCCTGCGCCTCAGGGTCGATCCGGCCCGACCTCTGCATCGGGCTGATCGTCGCCGCGTAAATTCCACCATTCATTGCATCACCTCCGCAGTGATCAGCGCCTTGCGCAGATTTTCGACAATCTCGGGCGGCTGCGGCAGCAGCGGCAGGCGCGGCGCCGAATTCCCGATAATCCCCATCATGCGCAGCCCGTCCTTCATGCGCGTGTGCATGTCCACGACCGGGGCCGGACCATAGATGGCGCGGACAACCGGATAGAGGCGCTCATTCGCCGCCCGCATGCGGGTCAGGTCCGCGTCCTGCGCGGCCGCCCACAGATCGGCCAGCAGCTCGGGCACGAGGCTGGCGAGACCCGACAGGATGCCGTCGCCGCCAAGCGCGACCTGGGCGAAGAACCAGTGGAAATTCGACGGCAGGATGGCCACGTCCGGCGCCACGGCCTTTATCGCGCGCCGGTTCTCGTCATAAGCCAGCAGCGTGGCCGAACCCTCCTTGACGGCGACGACCTGCGGGATCTGCGCCATTTCCGCCAGAACCGGTGTCGAAAAGCCAAAGCCCGAGGCGATCGGGAACTGAAAGACCGACAGCGGCATCTGCAACTCGCGGCCCAGCTTTTCCATGAAGCGGATGCCCGCCGCGGTATTGGCATTGCCGCCGCCAAGCGCCTCGGGCGGGAAGATCACGGCAATGTCGGCGCCGGCCTCGCGGGCGGCCTCGGCCTGCGCCAGCGCGTCGGGATAGCCGGTCGCCACCACCCCGGCAAACAGGATGCGCGCCTTGCCGATATGGGCTCGCGTGCGGCGGATGACTTCGGCCTTTTCATCGGCGCTCAGCGCCGTGGCCTCGCCGGCATGGCCGTTGACAAAGACGCAATCGGTGGTCGCCGGGCGCGCGCAATGGGCCAGAACCGCCTCGTAGCCGGCCCAGTCGATGGCGCCGTCCTCGTGAAAGGGCAGCACCGTCGCGACGGTTATGCCGCCCAGATCCTTGCCGGTGATCATTGGGTTACTCGCTTTCTGGGGAATTTCAGGGTGGCATCGGCGCGCAGCACCTCGGCGCCGGCCTCGTTGCGGGCCGAGGCTTGCCAGTCGACGGTGCGGTTTTCCGCGTCGATGGCAGATATCCAGATCTCGAAGGTCAGGGTATCGCCATAGCGCACGGCGCCGGTGAACCAGAAGCTGTCGCGGACCGAGACCCCGACCGTGCGGACCAGCTCGGCCGTCAGGACCGAGGTGCAGATGCCGGCGACAAGGATCCCCGGCGCCAGCCTTTCGCCAAAGCGCGTGGTCCGGGCATAGCCCTCATCGACATGGACCGGGCCGAAATCGCCGGTCGCGGCGATATACATGGCGCCGTCCGCCTCGGTCACGGTTTTCGACACCGAGACCCTGTCGCCGACGGCGAATTCGTCGATATTGCGGATGTCATACATCGGCCGGCTCCAGCGGCACCAGCAGCGCCTTGCCCGCGATCACCTGCCGGCCATCGACCAGCGCCGAAAGCGCGAACAGAATGCCATCGGCGCCGCTTTCGACGACCCTCGCGGTCGCCGCCAGCGAGGTGCCGACCGGCAGGGCGCCGGTAAAGGCAAGATCGATCCCCCGCAGGCGAAAGCCCGGCCCGGCCAGCCGGCCAAAGGCGGTCGAGAACAGCCCGGCCGCCGCCAGTTCGAACAGGATCATGTCAGGCTGGCCCTGCGACCGGGCATAGGCGCGGTCGACATGCGCCCGCCCCATATTGCCGGTGATGCCGGTAAAGAAACCCTGCTCGGCCACGGTCATGGTCTTGCGAAAGGTCATCGACTGACCGATGGCGGGCAGCTCGCTCATGGGGGGATTCCTTTACAGGACAAGGCCGCGCTTGATGACTGAACGGGCGATCAGCATGCGATGCACCTCCGAGGTGCCGTCATAGATCCGGGTCACGCGGGCATCGCGATAGATGCGTTCCAGCGGCAGTTCCTTGGTGAAGCCATAGCCGCCAAAGACCTGTATGCCGCGATCGGCGACCCGGCCCAGCATCTCGGAGGCCTGAACCTTGACCATGGAGATCTTGTCGCGCGGGTCCAGCCCCTGATCGATTTCCCAAGCGGTATTGAGCACCATCATCCGGGTGGCAAAGACCTCGGTGGCACTGTCGGCGATCATCTGCTGGACCATCTGGAAATCGCCGATGGGCTGGCCGAACTGTTGCCGGGTCGCGGCATGCTGGCGCATCAGCTCGATCACGCGGCTGGCCATGCCGACCGCGCGCGCGCCGATATGGCCCAGCCGGATGCCGCCGACATTGGCCATCATCACCCTGAACCCCTCGCCCACCGGGCCAAGGACGTTCCCGCGCGGGATACGCACATCGTCAAAGTTCAGTTCCGCATGGCCATAGCCGCGATGACCCATCATCGGCTGGTTGCGCGCGACGGTGAACCCGGGCGTATCCTTGTCCACGATCAGCAGCGTGATACCGCCGCGCGCGCGCTTTTCGGCATCGGTCACCGCCATGACGATGACGTAATCGGCAATATCCCCGTCCGAGATGAAATGCTTGGTGCCGTTCAGCACCCATTCGTCGCCATCCAGCCGCGCAGAGGTGCGGATCGCGGCCGCGTCCGACCCCGCGCCCGGCTCGGTGATCGCCATGGCGCAGATCATGTCGCCGCGCACCGTCGGATAGAGGTATTTCTCGCGCAGCGGCCCCTCGAACCGCTCCAGCATCGGATAGACCTGACCAAAGATGCGCCGGATCAGCGCGTCCGAGGTCTGCCCCAGCTGCTCCTCGACCAGACACATGTCGAGAACGCCCAGCCCGGCGCCGCCGACCTCTTCGGACATGTTCATGGCATAAAAGCCCAGCTCGCGCGCCTCGGCCTTCAGCGCCGCCAGCCTGTCGGCGGGAATGCGGGCGTTTTCCTCGGTCTCCTGCTCAAGCGGCTGGACCTTTTCGCGCAGGAAGCGGCCGACAGCATCGGTCACCATCTTCATTTCTTCGGAAATGCTGAAATCCATGATCAGCCCCGCATCTTGGAGGTTTGCGCCACCGCACCGCTGGCGATCAGCGCGTCGATTTCCGGCCCGCTCAGCCCGGCATCGTGCAGAATCTCGCGGGTCTGCGCGCCGATGGCCTGCGGCGGCAGCCGCAATTCGGGGGTGGCGCCGTCATAGCGGATCGGATGCGCCAGCAGCGTCATCGGCGAGCCGCCCTGCGTCCGGGTATCGACAAAGGCGCCAAGGTGCCTGACCTGCGGATTGTCGCGCAGCGTGTCGTAGTCGCGCACCAGTTCGTGCCAGATCCCGGCCTCCGTCAGCCGCTCCAGCGCCTGATCCGAACTCAGCCGCGCCATGCCGGTCGCGACCGCGCCTGAAATCTCGGCCCGGCGCTCGAAGCCGTCGCGTTCGGTCATCCCGGCCAGTTCGGGCAGGTCCAGCGCCTGCGCCAGATCAGCGGGCTTGGACATCGAGATCATCACATGCCCGTCGATGGTCGCGTAGATGCCATAGGGCGCCGGGCTGAACCAGTTGGCCATGCCGGCCTCTCCGCGCGGACCGGTGCGCACGGCGCCGTTCATCCATGCGGTAATCGACTCGCCCTGCAGATCCAGCGCGGCCTGCAGCATGTTGACCTCGATCAGCTTGCCGGTGCCGGTGCGGCTGCGCTCGAACAGCGCCGCCAGAATACCGGCGACGGTCAGCGCCGCCGCATGGTGGTCGATCGGCACCGAGCCAATGGTGACGGGGCCGCTTTCCATGCTGCCGGTATGAGCGGCCAGACCCGACATCGCCTGCAACAGCACATCCTGACCCGGACGGTCGCGATAGGGGCCGTCGCCGCCATAACCCGTGGTCGCGGCATAGATCAGACGCGGGTTCAGCTCGCGCATCGCCTGCCATGACAGGCCCAGCTTGGCCAGAACGCCGGGACGGAAATTCTCCATCAGCACATCGGCCTGCGCGATCAGCCGGCGGATCGTGGCCAGCCCGTCCGGAGATTTCAGGTCCACCGCAAGCGAGCGCTTGTTGCGCCCCGTGGTCATGTGGTTGACGCTGGTATCGTCGACGAAGCGGTTCCCGACCGCCCAGTTGCGCTGGAACGCGCCGCCGATCGGCTCGACGGCGATGACATCCGCGCCGAGATCGCCCAGAAATTGCGCGGCGGCAGGGCCGGACAGGAAGTGATTGAGGCTGAGAACCTTGATTCCGTCCAACGCACCCATTGCTGTTTCCCCTGCTGGTTTGATTTCACACAGGGTAAGCGAAATGAACGGCGCAGCGGAATATAGCTAACTATGATATTCATGGCCAAGAAAATTGATTTTGGAAATACTCTCGCCCCTGTCCTGGCAACCGGACAGGCGCCGGTCACGGCTCGGCCGGCAGGACCCGCCCATGGCACGGCCCGAAGCCGATGCGATAGCCCGCGCCCTCGGCATGGGCATAAAGCGCGACCTCGTCGCCATCCTCCAGAAAGCAACGGTTTTCGCCATTCACCGTCACCGGCAAGCGGCCGTTCCCGGTCATCTCGATCAGTGCCCCGGCCTGACCGCGCCCCGGCCCGGAAATGGTCCCCGATCCCAGCAGGTCGCCGACCCGCATCGGACAGCCCGATGCGGTGTGATGCGCCAGTTGCTGGGCGCTGGAATAATACATGACGTTGTAATTCGTGCGGCCCATCGGCTGGCCGTTCAGGGTCCAGCCGACGGTCAGGTCGTAAAATCCCGGCCGGGCCTCGGCCAGATAGGGCAGCAGCGGATTGACGCGCGGCGCGCCGGCACAGCGAAACGGCTCCAGCGCCGCCTGCGTCACGATCCAGGGGCTGATCGTGGTGGCCAGCGCCTTGGACTGGAACGGCCCCAGCGGCTGGTATTCCCAGGCCTGAATGTCGCGCGCCGACCAGTCGTTCAAGAGCACATAGCCAAAGATCATCTCCTCGGCCTGATCGACGCTGACCCGCGTCCCCATCGGACTGCCGGCCCCAAGGACGGCGCCCAGCTCCAGCTCCAGATCCAGCCGGCGGCAGGCGGTCCATTCCGGCCCGGCCTCGCCCCGGACCTGCCCCATCGGCCGCCGGA
Organism: Paracoccus sp. (in: a-proteobacteria); assembly: GCA_018056045.1. Taxonomy (GTDB): domain Bacteria; phylum Pseudomonadota; class Alphaproteobacteria; order Rhodobacterales; family Rhodobacteraceae; genus Paracoccus. Next base: position 622 of record JAGPGI010000089.1, on the reverse strand, counting down.
TGGGCGTGCCGGATACCACGACCGAAGAGGCCCGCCCGTTATAGCCGATGGGCATATGCGTCCATTGCGCCGGCAGGGCGTTTTCCGGGCCGCGAAACAGCGCACCGACGTTCCGGGCATGGCTCATCGAGGCATAGAAATCGGTGAACTCGCTGACCTCGAGCGGCAGATGCAGCACCGCATCGGCCATGCGCACCAGCGGCAGATCCCCCGCGCCGCCCTCTGCCAGCAGCGCGGTCAGCCGGGCGCGGATCCGCGCCCATGCCGGGCGACCCTGCGCCATGAAATCGTTCAGCCGCGGCCGGCAAAACGCACCCTCTGCCGCGATCAGCCCGCGCGCCTCGCATGCCGCCAGATCAAGGATCATGTCGCCGATCGCGACCCCGCAGCGGCGCGGCTCGCCGGCGCGCGAAAACACCCCGTATGGCAGGTTCCAGATCGGGAAATCGCATCCCGCCGCATTGGCTGCCGCCACCCGGCTGCGCATCGGCCGCTTCCCCATCGCCCACCCCTTCTTTCATGCCCAAATATCCCCGGGGGGTCCGGGGGGCGGAAAGCCCCCCGCGCCACCCTCGCCCCATCACGCCCCGGATCACGCCCCGCCCGGCGTTCCGTCGAATTT
>JAGPGI010000449.1 GCA_018056045.1 Paracoccus sp. (in: a-proteobacteria) | reverse complement strand
GCGCTGATGGGGGTGTCACCGGCACAGGTGCCGACGGTATTTTGCGAGCGCATCATCAGCGCCATCGAGTCCGGACGCCTGACCGCAGCGGATCTGAACGCCGGCGGGCGCGGTGAGTTCTCTCCCAAGGTGATTGCCGTCGTTCAGGGCCGCTAAGCCGAAAGGCCGGGCAAAGCCCGGCCACCTTGGCGCTTGCCTGGCGCTGGCGGGGCCTACATCCCCGCCGCCTTGAACGTGTCGCATTGCCCCATCTGGCCCGACTGGAAGCCACGCTGGAACCACTCCATGCGCTGCTCGGACGAACCATGGGTAAAGGCGTCGGGCACCACCGCGCGGCCGGCATTGGCCATCAGCGTGTCATCGCCCACCGCCTCGGCTGCGCCGATCGCCTCTTCGACATCGCCGGGTTCCAGCGAGCCGAACTGCTCATTGGCCTGACGCGCCCAGATGCCGGCAAAGCAATCGGCCTGCAATTCGGTCAGGACCGAGATGCGGTTGGCCTGCGCCTCGCCCGAGCGCTGCCGCGCGCTCATGCTTTGTTCAAGGATCCCCAAGAGGTTCTGGACATGGTGGCCCACCTCATGCGCGATCACATAGGCATAGGCGAAATCGCCCTTGGCGCCCATGCGCTGGCTCATGGTGCGGAAGAAGTCGGTGTCCAGATAGATCTTCTGGTCATTGGGGCAATAGAAGGGACCCATCGCCGATTGCGCCGTGCCGCAGGCCGAATTCACCATACCCGAGAACATCACCAGCGACGGCTCGCGGTAATCGACGCCAGCCTGCTGGGGCAGGACGCGGTGCCAGACCTCCTCGTTATCGGCCAGAACCACGCTGACGAACTGGCCCATTTCCTGTTCCTCGGCGGTCAGTTCGCGCGGCTCGCCACTCTGGCCGCCCTGATCCAGCGCGCCGACGATGGGCGAGATGTCGATGCCAAAGAAATAGCCCACGGCCAGAACGGCCAGAACGCCGATAATTCCCATGCCGCCCGCCCGCGCGCCCGTGCCGCGCCGGTCCTCGACATTCCTGCTTCCGCGTCTGCCGCGCCATTCCATGTGCTACCCTCCTCGGCCCGTCCGCTGGCCGGTAAACTCTTTCCGGCTCAGAGCTTACCCGATCCGGCAGGGGCTGCAACGCCGCTGCGGGCTTGACAGTTCCGCCCGCGCCAGCGACCTAACCCGAAAGACAAGGGGTGTTTTTCATGTTCGACTGGGTGGTGGCGACGATCGACAGCTGGGGCTATCTCGGCGTCTTCGTCCTGATGGTGGCCGAGAACGTCTTTCCCCCGATCCCCTCCGAGGTCATCATGCCGCTGGCCGGGTTTCTGGCCGGCAGCGGCCGCATGTCGCTGGTCCTGACCATGATCGTCGGCACGCTGGGTTCGGTCATCGGCACCTTGATGTGGTACTATGTCGGCCTGTGGTTCGGCGAGGAACGCCTGAAACGCTTTGCCGCCCGCCACGGGCGCTGGCTGACGCTGTCGCCCGGCGATATCGACGCGGCGCATCAGTGGTTCGTGCAACATGGCGCCGTGGCGGTGTTCTTTGGCCGCATGATCCCGGCGATCCGGACGCTGATCTCGGTTCCGGCCGGGCTGGCGCGGATGCCGATGTGGAGATTCCTGACCTATACCGTGGCGGGCAGCGCGCTCTGGACCGGGGTGCTGACATTCGCCGGCCTCGCGCTGCATGAAAACTATGCCCGTGTCGCCGATTACGTCGATCCGGTCTCGAAACTGGTCGTCGTCACCGTGGTGGTGATTTACCTGTATCGCGTCATCACCTGGAAGCCGCATTGAGTTCACGCGATTGGCACTTGCCCGCGCGCGCGACCGGGCCTAACCCGTCGCCATGAACGGATATTCTGACGGCTTCTCGCCCCGCCTGATCGCCCTGACCGCCGCTGCCGGATCGGCCGCGCTGCTGATCGCGGCGCTGGGATTTCAGGCCCTTGGCTATGCCCCTTGCGAGCTTTGCATCCTGCAACGCTGGCCGCATCTCGCGGCCGTCGTCACCGGTCTGCTGATCTGGCGGCTGGGCTTCAGCCGCTGGCTGGCGCTTCTGGGCGTGATCGCGGCACTGACCGCGACCGGTCTTGCGATCTATCACGCGGGCGTCGAGATGAAGCTGTGGCTGGGGCCGCAGCATTGCTCGGGCGGGGTTTCCGGGCTGTCACAGATGTCCACGCAGGATCTGATGGCCGCGCTTGAAGCCGCGCCGGTCGTGCGCTGCGACGAAATCGCCTGGAGCCTGTTCGGCATTTCCATGGCCGGCTGGAACGCGATCATCTCGGCGGGGCTGAGCGGGCTGTGGCTGGCGGCCCTGCGCGGGCGCAAACGGGCCTCAGGCATCGCCTGAATCGGGATTTTCCGGCCTTGGACAGCCCGAAACCGGCGCGTCAAGATTGCGCCCGCGGCTGGTATGGGATAGACCCCGGATCAACAAAATCTTGAGGCGACCCATTGGCTGACACCCCCGAGAACGACGATGACGGCAGCACGGAAAACGGTGCCGGAAACGGCACTGTGGAACGCGCCGTGATGGCCCATGCCGGGCCGGTGATCGACATTTCCGAAGAGATGCGCTCGTCCTATCTGGACTATGCGATGTCCGTGATCGTCAGCCGCGCGATCCCCGATCTGCGCGACGGTCTGAAACCCGTGCACCGGCGCATCCTGTTTGCCATGCACGAGACCGGCAACACCTTCGACAAGCCCTACCGCAAATCGGCGCGTCCGGTCGGCGACGTGATGGGTAAATACCACCCCCATGGCGACGCGGCGATCTATGACGCCC
>JAGPGI010000448.1 GCA_018056045.1 Paracoccus sp. (in: a-proteobacteria) | reverse complement strand
GAGGCGGGATGCAGCCGCGTGTCGGCGTTCTGGCCATAGATTTGCTTGCCTGTTCGGGCATCCATGACGAAGGCCGCGAAAGGCGCGGCGATAACTGCCACAGGCACCGCCCAGGCAAATAGGATCATCAGTCCTAGACGGACAAAATTGCTGATTCTGCTCACTGTCCCGATCTCTTCTGCCTCTGAGGGCCCGTTCATTATGCGGGTCCTTCATTAATAAAGTTACAATAACACGGCTTTTCTGATGCGGAAACCGTAAGTTTCAGGCTTTTCATGTCTGATCTGCCATTGGTTGCAGGGCCGTCACGGGGCGCGCTGCGGCGCGGGGCTTATCATCCGGGGCAAAAGCTCCTATATTCGCCGTCAGATCATTCTCATCCCGTTGCAGGCCACGTGACCAACCAGCAGATGTCCAATCGACCCGGTGACCGCGAAGAGGTCGAACTGGCGGTGAAAACCCGCCCCAAGACCCAGCGGCCGCCAATGTACAAGGTCTTGTTGCTGAACGACGATTTCACACCGATGGAATTCGTCGTGCATGTGCTTGAGCGCCTGTTCAACATGACCCATGCGCAAGCCATCGAGATCATGCTTACCGTGCATCGCAAGGGGGTGGCGGTGGTCGGCGTTTTCTCGCACGAGATTGCGGAAACCAAGGTGGCGCAGGTGATGGAACTTGCCCGCCGTCAGCAGCATCCGCTGCAATGCACCATGGAAAAAGAGTAGAAATTGGCTGGATCACGGCTGGAACTGGTCTTCGGCGAAACGCCGCCCGAGGGACGCACGCTATTGATCGGGGCGGATGCCGCGACCGATCTGGACATGTTGGATGCCGCGCGCATCGCCATCGTGCAGGATAACTTTGCCGATCATCAGGCGCTGAAGGCGCGTGGCTTCGAGGTGGTGACCTCGGCTGCGGGCCAGTTCGACGCGGCAATCGTTTTCCTGTCGCGGGCGCGGGCGGCGACGCGGGCCCGTCTTGCCGAGGCGGTGCAGCACCTGCCTGCCGGCGCTTCGCTCTGGGTGGACGGGGCCAAGACCGACGGCATCGACGCGGTGATGAAGGAATTGCGCGCGCTGGCCCCGGTCGATGAGGTCCAGTCCCGCGCGCATGGCAAGATCTTTCGCGTGACCCTGCCGCAACCGGGCTGGCTGCCCGGGGATTGGGCGGCGCGCGATCTCGAGGCCGCGCCCGGCATGGTGACGCGGCCGGGCGTGTTTTCGGCCGATGGGCCGGATCCCGCCTCGGTGGCGCTGGCCGCGCATCTGCCAGAGAAGCTGCCGACGCGCATGGTCGATCTGGGCGCGGGCTGGGGCTGGCTTTCCGCCGAACTGCTGAAGCATCCCGGGCTTGAGGTTCTGCATCTGGTCGAGGCCGATGCCGTAGCGCTGGACTGTGCGCGGCGCAATGTCACCGATCCGCGCGCACAGTTCCACTGGGCCGATGCGCTGGAATTCCGTCTGCGCGAGCCGGTGAACGGCGTGGTCATGAACCCGCCCTTTCATCAGGGGCGCGCGGCCGATCCGCGACTGGGGGCCGGCTTCATCCGCAGCGCGGCGGCCTTGCTGACCGGGGCCGGGCGGCTCTGGATGGTGGCGAACCGGCATCTGCCCTATGAGCAGGTGCTGCGCGAATGTTTCGCGGATGTCTCCGAACTCGGCGGCGACAGCCGCTTCAAGATTTTGACGGCGACGGGGGCCGCGCGCCCCGGAACCCGCCGGATCCCACAGAAAGGGAAACGCAGATGAGCCTTTCCATCCAGGGCAAGACCGCCATCGTCACCGGCGCCGGGCGCGGCATCGGTCTGGCCATCGCCCGCCATTTCGAAGAGGCTGGCGCCAATGTCATGTTCGCCGACAGCGACGAGGCGATGCTTGAATCGGTGCTGGGCGACCAGATGACCGGCGATGGCCCGGTGCGCGGCTTTGCCGGCGATCTGGGACAGAAGCTGACGCTGGCCAATCTGGTTTCGGCCACCATCGACGCCTTTGATCGCATCGACATTCTGGTCAACGCCCATCGCATGGTGCAGCCCTGCGACCCGATGACGGTGGGCGAGGATCTGCTGAGCGACATGCTGCGCGAGAACATGATCTCGGGGCTGCGGCTGTCGCAGATGGTCGCCAAGCGCATGGTCGCGCAGGCCGAGGACGGTGATCGCGACGCTTTGCAGAACGGCGCCATCGTCAATGTCTCGTCGCTGGCGGCGAACTGGCCCAATCCCAAGATGCTGGCCTATTCAATTTCCAGCGCCGCGCAGGCACAGGCCACGCGCTCGCTGGCGGCGGCATTCGCGCCCAAGCGCATCCGCGTCAATGGCGTGGCTTTCGCCAGCATCATGTCGAATGTCCTGAAGCAAAAGCTGCGCGAGGATGGCGATCTGCGCGAACGCATGATCGCGGCGACGCCTCTGGGCCGGATCGCCGGGGCAGAGGAACTGGCGGCGACCGTGCAGTTTCTGGCCAGCGACGCGTCAAGCTTTGTCACCGGCCAGATCCTCAGCGTGGATGGCGGACGCAGCCTTGGCGATCCGCTGGCGCCCTCGGTGTTCTGAGCCTGCTACTTCACCGCTGCTTCGGGATAGGCGGCCTTGCAGGCATTGACCGCGCTCATGGCCGGGGGCGTCAGGGCCTTCTTGCGGGCGATGAGGTTGTCGCGCTTGCGGGTTTCGGCGGCGGGGTCGATCGGCACCCGGTAGCGCTCGGTATCCGCGACATTGCGCATGCAGCTGCGGGTGATGAATTCGCGGTTTCCGTCGCGGTCGCGGACCACATAGCCGCAATCGTCCCATTCCATGCGGGTGACGGTGCGTTCCTCCCAGGC
>JAGPGI010000088.1 GCA_018056045.1 Paracoccus sp. (in: a-proteobacteria) | reverse complement strand
CCAGGCCTCTGAGCTTTACGGCAACAACGTCCGCCACATGCTGGCGGACCTGACCCCCGGCAAGGACGGCGTTCTGGTTCAGAACATGGAGGATGACGTCATCCGTGGCGCCACCGTCACCTATGACGGCGACGTGACATGGCCGCCGCCGCCGCCCAAGATCGCCGCCATCGCGGCGCAGAAGCCCAAGGAAAAAGCCAAGGAGCTGACGCCCGAGGAGCGCCGCGCCAAGGAAGTGGCCGAGTTCAAGGCGCAGACGAAGTCGCAGGTCACCCTGCTGGGCGTGGGCGCGGTGGTGATGCTTTTGGTTGGCATGTTCGCGCCGGCCTCGTTCCTGTCGCATTTCATCGTCTTCGTGCTGTCGGTCTTTGTCGGCTTCCAGGTGATCTGGAATGTCAGCCATTCGCTGCACACGCCGCTGATGGCGATCACCAATGCGATCTCGTCGATCATCATCGTCGGTGCGCTGCTGCAGATCGGCTCGGGGTCGTGGCTGGTGGTGATTTTGGCGGCGCTGTCGGTTCTGATGGCGGGCGTCAACATCTTCGGCGGCTTCCTCGTCACCCGGCGCATGCTCGCCATGTTCCAGAAATCGTAAGGAGGGGATGATGGAATACGGATTCACCACCGCCGCTTATGTGGTTGCCGCAGTCCTGTTCATCCTGTCCCTGGGCGGGCTGTCAGGACAGGAAAGCGCCAAGCGCGCCGTCTGGTACGGGATCGTCGCCATGGCGCTGGCGGTTGTCGCCACGCTGATCGGGCCCGGCTATGGCAATTGGGGCGTCACGCTGATCATGCTGGCCATCGGCGGCTCGGCCGGCTGGGTCGTCGCCAAGCGCGTCCAGATGACCGAGATGCCGCAGCTGGTCGCCGCGATGCACAGTCTTGTCGGTCTGGCCGCCGTGCTGATCGGCTTTAACGCCCAGTTCGAGCTGGGCCGCGTGCTGCGCGCCCGCGCCGCCGACGCTGCCGCCGAGTTCCACGGCTTTGCCGCCGTGCTCGCGCACAAGACCCCGGCCGAAATCGCCATGCTCAAGGTCGAGGTGGCGCTGGGGATCTTCATCGGCGCGGTGACCTTCACCGGCTCGGTCGTCGCCTTCGGCAAGCTGGCCGGCAAGATCGACGGCAAGCCCAAGAAGCTGCCCGGCGGTCACATGCTGAACGCAGGTGCTGCGGCGCTGTCGCTGCTTGCGCTGATCCTCTACTGCACCACCGGCGCGCCGGTGCTGTGGCTGACGGTCATCACGCTGGCCGCGTTCTTCATCGGCTATCACCTGATCATGGGCATCGGCGGCGCCGACATGCCGGTCGTGGTCTCGATGCTGAACAGCTATTCGGGCTGGGCGGCTGCGGCCATCGGCTTCACGCTGGGCAATGACCTGCTGATCGTGGTCGGTGCGCTGGTCGGCTCCTCGGGTGCGATCCTGAGCTACATCATGTGCAAGGCGATGAACCGCAACTTCGTCAGCGTCATCCTTGGCGGTTTCGGCGGCGAGACCGGCCCCGCGATGGAGATCGAGGGCGAGCAGATCGCCATCGACGCCGAAAGCGTGGCCGCCGCCCTGAACGAGGCCGATGAGGTCATCATCGTCCCGGGCTATGGCATGGCGGTGGCGCAGGCCCAGCAGTCGGTTTCCGAGCTGACCCGCAAGCTGCGCGCGCGTGGCAAGAACGTGCGCTTTGCCATCCATCCGGTCGCCGGCCGTCTGCCGGGCCACATGAACGTGCTTCTGGCCGAGGCCAAGGTTCCCTATGACATCGTCATGGAGATGGACGAGATCAACGAGGACTTCCCGAACACCGACGTGGCCATCGTCATCGGCTCGAACGACATCGTGAACCCGGCCGCGCAGGAGGATCCGAACAGCCCCATCGCCGGCATGCCGGTGCTGGAGGTCTGGAAGGCAAAGCAGGTCTTCGTGTCCAAACGCGGGCAGGGCACCGGCTATTCGGGTATCGAAAACCCGCTGTTCTACAAGGAAAACACCCGGATGTTCTATGGCGATGCCAAGAAATCGATCGACGCGCTGCTGCCGATGATCGACTGATCGGGCGCGGATGCCGAATGCGGAAAGGCGGGCCCATCGGGCCCGCCTTTTCCATTCCGGGGTTTTGGTCGATTTCTGGCGGATCGCCTCAGGTCGCGTTCAGCATGAACTTGACCACATCGGCCGGCAGTTCAGGATGCAGGGCAACCATGCGCATCCGTTTGCCCTTGCGCGGGATCAGCAGCACGCAGCGCGTGGCCATGGCATGCGAGCGTTTTGCCGAGCTGCCGACGATGACGCCGCCGCGCCAGCGCGAATGCGGGCCAAAGCGAAGAACGCTTTCTATGGAACCGGGAACATAGCCCTCGGTCTCGATCGAATCGATCTGCGCATCGCTGATGATGGGCGGCAGATACATGGGCCATCGCACTCGGGAAGTTACAGATTTTCTCGGGTTTTTTTAGGCCTAAACGCCGCAGAATGACATCTGCCATTTAGAACAGGTCATGAAACCCGACCCTCGCGAGATGGTAGAAATCCTGTCGTTTCCGTCCCGGCAGCCGGTAGAAAATTCCGGCTGCCGGGGGAAATCAGGGAGTGATCAGAATCGGTGTGCCGTCGGGGACCATGGCGTAAATATCCTCGGCCTCGGCATCGGTGACGGCGATGCAGCCGGCAGTCCAGTCCTGCTTGAACTTGGATTGCACGCGCCCCTCGGGACCCTGGCCATGGATGAAGATATCGCCGCCGGCACCGCGCCCGAGTGAGGCCGCCAGCGCCGAATCCTGCGGGTTCGGATAGGAGACGCCGATGGACAGGTGATAGCGGCTGTTGGGGTTGCGGCGGTCGATATAGTAAAGCCCCTCGGGGGTCTTGCCGTCACCTTCGAACTGCTTGTGGCCGATGGGCTCGTTGCCCAGACCGATACGATAGGCTTTCAGCAGCGTGTTGCCATGCAAAAGCAGCATCTGGCGGGCGCCCTTGTTGACCACGACCTGCGTGACCTGCGGCCCGGAATAGGTTTTGAACTTGCTGGGTGCACAGGCGGCAAGCCCCAGAATCAGCCCGATGGCGAAAATCCGTCCCAGCCAAGTCATCCGCACATGCCCCTTATGCCCCATGGTTTTGCGCCATTCTGCCCGCTGCGTGCCCAAGGGGCAATGCGGCCCGCCTTCACGAATGTCTGATGCGCCGGAAGCACGCCCGCGCCCGGTTGCGCAAACAACGTGCAACTCCGGGCATTTACAGTTGCGAGGATTTGGCCAGCCGCTCATCATGCCGCCATGAACGATCAGAACGAACATCCGCAGCGCTATGCGCTGGTCAACGAATTGCATGCCCGGCCCTCGCCCCAGCTCGAGGCGCCGTGCACGGCCGTCTATCTGGCGCTGAAAGAGCGGGGCGACGCCGCCAATCGTGACCGTGCCAAGGATGTCGAGCATCTGGCCGAGCTTTGCGTCCGCCATGGCGCCGCGCGGCCCGATTCCAGCGTCGGCCACCATGCCGCCCAACTGGGGCGTTACCAGTTGCGCTGGGAAAGCCATACAGAATTCGTGACCTACGCCGCCTTCATGCCCGGTCTGCCGCCCCGGCCCTTTGACCCTTCGGCGGGGGCGATCTTCGCCGATGACTGGCAGCGCCAGTCGCATGGCAAGCGGGTCGCGGCGGTGATGATCCAGGTCGATTTCCTGCCCGATGACCCGGCCGAGATCATGCCGCGGCTGTCAGCCTGGTTTGCCTCGGACAGCCTGACCATGGTCTGGGTGCTCGAGGAGGCCGCCGTGGTCGCCGGCGATTTCCGCATCGACCCCGCAGGCTGGATGCGCTTTGCCGTCTTCGTCAAGCGCGGAACCGATTCCGGCCGCATCGGCCGCATCGTCCAGCGCCTGCTGGAGCTTGAGACCTATCGCGCGATGTCCATGCTGGGCTATGGCCGCGCCCGCATCGTCTCGGAACAGCTGAACGCGCTTGAGCCGCAGCTCAATGACATCGTGCAAAGCATGACCGATGACGACCGCCCGGCCGAAACCGTGCTGCATGAGCTTTTGGCCGTCTCGGCCCAGCTGGAAAGCGCGGCGACCCAGCACGCCTTCCGCTTTGGCGCGACGGCGGCCTATGAGGCGATCGTCCATGACCGCGTGGTGGCGCTGCGCGAGCGGCGCTTCATGGGCGGGCAGATGCTGACCGAGTTCATGACCCGGCGCTATCTGCCGGCGATGCGGACGGCGAAATCGGCCGAAAACCGGCTGGCGACCATGCTCGACCGCAGCGAACGCGCAGGCGATCTGCTGCGCACCCGCGTCGATGTCTGGCGCGGTGCGCAAAATCAGGAGCTGATGCAGCGCATGGACAAGCGCGCCGACCTGCAATTGCGCCTGCAGCACACGGTCGAGGGGCTGTCGGTGGTGGCGATCAGCTATTACGCCGTGGGTCTGGCGGGCTATGCGCTTTACCCGCTGGCCAGCGCGCTGGGGATCGACAAGGCGGTTCTGGTTGCCGGGCTGACGCCCATCGTCATCGGCGGCGTCTGGCTGGCGATGCGCCGGATCAAGGCGCGGCTGCATGACGGTCACCCCTAGCCTTGCCCGACCCGACGGCGCATAAAGGTAACCTCTGACCGAAAGGAGCCTGAATTGAAACTGATCCTCTCTCTTGCCGCATTGCTGGCGCTGGCCGCCTGCAACGTGCCGCTGGTGCCGATCATCTGATGGCGGGGCAATTGCGGATGTATGGCCTTGGCCATTGTTCGACCTGCCAGAAGGCGCAGGCCGAGCTTGAGGCGGCCGGCTGGCAGGTCGACTTCCGGGACGTGGCGAAAGCCCCGCTGTCGGATGCGGAATGGCAGCGCATGATCGCGGATTTCGGCGAGAAGCTGGTCAACCGCGCCAGCCTGACATGGCGCGCCATGTCCGAAGATGAACGCGCCGGCACGCCCCTGCAGATGCTCAGCGCAAAGCCCTCGCTGATGAAGCGCCCGGCGATCCTCGAGGGCGAAAAGCGCCTGCTGGGCTGGACCGCGAATGTCAAACGCGCGCTGGGGGTGGCGGCCTGAACGCCGCGCCGCCTTACACGATGTAACGGTCGCGCCGGTGGTTGATGGCGATCACCAGGTTCAGCACCAGCGCGCCCAGAAATGACCATGCCACCGTCCGCCAGTCGCGCAGCATGAGCGCGCAGGCGAACAGCGCCGCGTCGAAGATCATCTGCGTCCAGCCGGCGCGAAACCCGGTCCTGTCCTGCAGATAGAGCGCGACAATCCCGATCCCGCCCAGCGAGGCGCCATGCCGGAACAGCGCCAGCAGCGCCGAGCCGGTCAGGAAGCCGACAAGGATCGCACCGACCAGCGGATGCACATGGCCGAATTCCAGCCCCTTGGGCAGGATGCCAACCAGCACCGACAACAGGGTGACGGCGATCAGCGACTTCAACATGAAGGCCAGCCCCAGCCGCTTGTAGCCCAGCCAGTAGAAGGGCAGGTTCACGGCGAAAAACACCGGACCGAACCCCCAGCCCGTGGCATAGGAGATCAGGATCGCCAGCCCGGCGGTCTGGCCGGTGACAAAGCCCAGATGGGTCAGCAACTGCACGCCCACGGCGGCCATGAAGCTGCCATAGGCAATGCCCTGCGCGTCTTCGATCAGGCTGTGGCGGGTCGGTTTTCCGGCGATCTCGGTCTGTGACATGGCGCCTTCATGCCCGCGGTGGCGTGCCGGGGCAAGGGGCAAGCGCGGGGGCTCAGGGCCGGGGCCTTGCGGCGGCCGTCGCGTCGGTTCCCGGCGCTGGAGCCATGGCCATGTCGCTGATCTCATGGGTAAAGGCGTTTTCGGGGCTGTGCTTCAGCACGGCCGTGGCGCCGCCCGCCCGCAGGGTCTCGACGGTGCGGCGATAGGCCGCGTCCTCGAGCGCGCCCGAGGCAAGGATGGCCGGGATGCCACCCAGCTCAGCACTCAGGCGTTGCAGGGCGCCCGGGTCGGGATCGGGGCCCAGCAGCAGCCGGGCCGTGCCCTCGGGATCGGCGGCGGCGGCGCGCCAGCCCTCCATGCTGGCGCGCAGGAAACGCGCCATGCGCTCCTGCATCGCCGGATCGGTCAGCGACCCATCCAGCGCATATATCCCGTCCTCGAGGGTCGCCGCGTTCAGGGTCGTGGGATCGAGCAGGGTCGCGCCCTCAAGCCCGGTGACGGCAAAGCTGCGGGCGCTGACGCAATCGGCCTGCTTCTGGCGCAGCATTTCGGCGCCGTCGCCCTGCGGGACCAGCGTGACCGCATCCGTTGGAACCTGCGCCCGGTTCAGCCAGCCGGCCAGCGGAAACTCGGTGCCGGAAAACCAGTTCGCCACGCTCTTGCCGCGCAACTGGCCGGCATCGGTGACGCCAGCATCCGTGCGGCAGGCCAGCCGCAACGAGGGGCGGGCAAAGACCTGGCCGATATTGACCACCGGCAAGCCGTTTTCCCGCGCTACCAGCGCCGTGGGCATCCATTCGACGGCCAGCGCCGCCTGACCCCGCGCGAGCGACTCAAAGGCCGGCGCCCCGGATGCGGGCAGCAGGGTCACCTCGATTCCGGACTGCGCATAAAGCCCCCGCGCCTCGGCCAGAAGATAGCCGGCATTCGCGGCCAGATCCGGCCCGCGAAGCTGCACGACCAGATCCTGAGCCTGTGCCGATGTCGCCAGCAGCGCCAGCGCGGCGGGGATCAGGTATTTCATATCAGCACCTTATGGCCGCTTATGGTCAGGAATGACTAAGCAGCCATGCACGGGCGCGCAAGAAACAAGCTTGCACAAAGCCGCGAGGAAAAGGACAGGCGCGGGGGTCAGCCGCGCGAATAGACATCCTCGTAGCGCACGATGTCATCCTCGCCCAGATAGACGCCGGTCTGCACCTCGATCAGCACCATCGGCACCTTGCCGGGGTTTTCCATGCGGTGCACAGCGCCCAGCGGCACATAGATCGACTGGTTTTCCGTCACCAGCGTCACCGTCTCATCGACGGTCACGCGGGCGGTGCCCGAGACCACGATCCAGTGCTCGGAGCGGTGGAAATGCGATTGCAGCGACAGCGCCGCGCCCGGGTTCACCACGATGCGCTTGACCTGAAAGCGATCGGCCAGGGCCAGCGTCTCGAACCAGCCCCAGGGACGGTGGTCGCGCAGAAAGGTCTCGGCCTGACGCGCACCCTTGTCCTTGAGAGCGCTGACGGCCCTGCGCACCTCTTGCGCGCGGTCCATGCCGGCGACCAGCACCGCGTCATTGGTGGCGACGACCATCACGTCCTGCAAGCCGATGCCGACGACCTCGATGCCCTCGTCCTGCGAACGCAGCAGCACATTGTCGCAATCAATGGCGGTTGAGCGCGCATCCGTCACCGCGCCGCGTTCAGCCGGGGCGTCGGTCTGGGTCTCGCGCCAGACGGCATCCCAGCCGCCCAGATCCGACCAATGGCCGGAATAGCGCACCACCGACAGGTTTTTGGCCTTTTCCAGCACCGCGTAATCGATCGACAGGTCGGGCAACCGGTCCCATGGCTCGGGCGCAAGGCGCAGGAACCCCAGATCGGTCCGCGCCTCGGTCAGCGCCGCCTGCACCGGGGCCAGATATTCGGGGGCATGGGTCTTGAACGCCTCGATCATGGTGCGGGCCGCGAACAGGAAAATGCCACCATTCCACAGGTAATTGCCCTGTGCGATCATACGCGCGGCATCCTCGGCTTTCGGCTTTTCGACAAAGCGTTTCAGGACCAGCGGACCCGCGCCCTCGCCCTCGGCCTCCATATAGCCATAGCCGGTTTCCGGCCGTGTCGGCGTGATGCCGAAGGTGACGATGCGACCCGCTTCTGCGGCCGAAAGGCCCAGATCGACGGCGCGGCCAAAGCCCTCGGCATCGGGAACGACGTGATCCGAGGGCGCAACCAACAGCACCGCATCGGGGTCGCGCTCGGCCACCAGAAGCGCGGCGGCAAGGATGGCGGGGGCGGTGTTGCGGCCTGCGGGCTCGATCAGGATCGCTTCGGGGTCGATCTGGATCTGGTCAAGCTGCTCGGCCACGATGAAGCGGAAATCGGCGTTGGTCATCACCAAGGGTGCGCCGTAGCGCGGCCCTGAGAGACGCCGGGCCGAGGCCTGAAACAGGCTTTCCTCGCCGATCAGGGGGGTGAACTGCTTGGGAAAGCTCTTGCGCGAGACGGGCCAGAGCCGCGTGCCCGAACCGCCGGCCAAGAGAACAGGGGTAATCGCCATATCAAACTCCGATCGGGGCAGGGGCCGCATTCGCGGCGATTATCCCCTGCAAGGTCGCTGCGTGCAAGTTATGCGGGTGGGGTCCGGGGTCAATAGCCGCGGCTGCGGTCGACGAGGTAAAGCAGCGGCTCACCCCGCATCGCGCGGCGCAGGTTCCCGGCGGCGACCGGGGCGGCGGTCTCGGGCCGGGTTTGGGCGGCGATATGGGGGGTGACGGTGATGCCGGGATGGGTCCAGAAGGGATGATCCGCGGGCAGGGGTTCGTGCCGGAAGACATCCAGAACGGCATGACCGGGGCGGCCCCTGTCCAGCGCCGCGATCAGCGCCGTCTCGTCGATCAGCGTGCCGCGCCCGGCGTTGATGATCGTGGCGCCTCTTGGCAGCAGCGCCAGCGTTTCGTCGTTCAGCAGGTTGCGGGTGCGGGCGGTGTCGGGCAGCAGGCAGATCAGGATCTCGGCCCGTGTCAGGGCATCGCCAAGCGCGGCACCGGACAGGACGGGAATGCCGGCGACCGGACGCCCCGATTGCGACCAACCCGCCACGTCAAAGCCCAGCCCCGCCAGCGCCTCGGCCGTGGCCCGGCCCAGCTCGCCCATGCCCAGAATGGTGACGCGCCGGTCGGCGGCCAGCGGCGGCACGATCTCGTGCAGCCACGTGCCATCCTGCGCATAGGCGTCCATGCCCAGATGCGCCCGCATTGCCCAGCCGGTGCAATATTCGGTCATGCCCCGCGCCAGCCCCGGATCGACCATCCGGCACAAGGGTTGGGTCAGGGTCGGGTTGGTCACGATCTTTTCGACCCCGGCCCACAGGCTTTGCACTACGCGCGCCCGGGTGAAGGGGGTAAAGTCCAGCTCGCTGCCATCCTCGGGGTAGCCGGGCGCATAGATCAGCGCGTCAAAGCCGGCCGGATCGCACTCGCGCATCAG
>JAGPGI010000447.1 GCA_018056045.1 Paracoccus sp. (in: a-proteobacteria) | reverse complement strand
CCGAGGTGCCGCAGGTCCAGAGCCGTTCGTCCTTGGCCGGCGCCGCCTCATCGGCCAGCACCGCGCCAGACGCCAACATCATCACCATCACCGCCAGACCAACCCGCATGCTATTCCTCGCAAGTCCAGAATCGCCGCCATGAATCCGCGAAGGCCGCCACGCTTGCAACCTGGCCGCGCGCAAGCTCCGCCCATTGTGACCGGCGGGGCACGGCACCGCCTTTCTTCTTCATCCAAATATCCAAAAAGACCGCGCCAGAATGCCAAAGGCCGCCCCCGAAGGAGCGGCCCCGCAATTCGTCCGATCCGACAGGATCAGTTCTTGGCGTAGAATTCGACGACCAGGTTCGGTTCCATCTGCACGGCATAGGGAACATCGCCCAGAACCGGGGTGCGCACGAAGGTCGCGGTCATCTTGTTGTTGTCGACTTCCAGGTAATCCGGGACGTCACGCTCGGCCAGACCCACCGATTCCAGCACGATGGCCAGCTGGCGCGAACGCTCGCGGATCGAGATGACGTCGCCTTCCTTGACGCGATAGGAGGCGATGTTCACGCGCTGGCCGTTCACTTCGACATGGCCGTGGTTCACGAACTGGCGCGCGGCGAAAATGGTCGGAACGAACTTGGCGCGATAGATGACGGCATCCAGACGGCGCTCGAGCAGGCCGATCAGGTTCTCACCGGTATCGCCCTTGACGCGCTCGGCCTCGGCATAGATGCGGCGGAACTGTTTCTCGGTCAGGTCGCCATAATAGCCCTTGAGCTTTTGCTTGGCGCGCAGCTGGGTGCCGAAATCCGACAGCTTGTTCTTGCGGCGCTGGCCGTGCTGGCCGGGGCCGTATTCGCGGCGGTTCACCGGGGATTTCGCGCGGCCCCAGATGTTCTCGCCCATGCGGCGGTCGATTTTATACTTGGCAGCGGTGCGTTTGGTCATCGCTGATCTCCTTCTTGTGTTATCGTCTCGAAGGGCGTTGTCCTTTGGCCGAGGCCCGACAGGCTTCCCCTTGCGGGGTCCACCAACACCAATGAAGCGGCGCTTATAGCCGGCTCTTTCGCCGTGTCAAGCACCCGCAGGGCTTGAGGATCGGCCGGCATCTTCCTATGTGAAGGGCAGCGAACAGGAAAGACCCCGATGTTTTCGATCCCCGGCAAATCCCCCGTGACCATCACGCCCTCGGCCGAGCGCCAGATCGCCCGGCTGATGGCGGCGAAATCGGCCAATGGCCTGCGCATCGGCCTGAAAAAGGGCGGCTGCGCCGGCATGGAATACACGATGGAACTGGCCGAGGCCACCCAGCCCGGCGACGAGGTCGTCGAACAGGGCGAGGCGCGCGTCCTGATCGCCCCCACCGCCCAGATGTTCATCTTCGGAACCGAGATCGACTATGAAACCGGCGCTCTGGAATCCGGCTTCAAGTTCCGCAATCCGAATGTGACCGACAGCTGCGGTTGCGGCGAATCCGTCAGCTTCGCGCCTCTTGAAGGCGCGCGCACGGCGCAAAGCTAAAGGCTTTTTCGCACGGGTCGCGACAGCGGCCTTGATCGCCCCCGCCCCACGTCCTAAGCCATCCCCGACCAAACCAATGGGAGGGACAGATGGCCCCGCGCAAGCTTGCCGCCGGCAATTGGAAGATGAACGGAACCCTGGCCGCGCTGGCAGAAATCGACCAGCTTCTGGCCGCCCTGCCCGCGTCGGGCTGCGACGTGCTGATCTGCCCGCCCGCGACGCTGATCCATAGCATGGCCGCGCGCGCGAAAACCGCCGTCGCGGTCGGCGGCCAGGACTGCCACGCCAAACCCTCGGGCGCGCATACCGGCGATATCGCCGCCGCACAGCTTAAAGATGCGGGCGCGAGCCACGTCATCCTCGGCCATTCCGAACGCCGCACCGATCACGCCGAGACCGACGCTCAGGTCCAGGCCAAGGCACAGGCCGCGCATGAGGCCGGCCTGATCGCCGTCATCTGCATCGGCGAGACCGAGGCGCAGCGCGATGCCGGCCAGACGCTGGACCTGATCGCCAGCCAGCTTGCCGGTTCGGTCCCCGAGGGCGCGACGGCCCGGAACACCGTCATCGCCTATGAACCCGTCTGGGCCATCGGCACCGGCCGCACCCCCACCAACGACCAGATCGCCGAGGTCCATGCCCTGATGCGCGACCGGCTGGCCGCGCGTTTTGGCGATGGCGCAGATATGGCGCTGCTTTACGGCGGCTCGGTCAAGCCCGGGAATGCGGCGGAAATCTTTGCCATCCCGCATGTGAACGGCGCGCTGGTCGGCGGCGCCAGCCTGAAGGCCGCCGATTTCGGCCCCATCGTCGCGGCGCTTTCCGCCGCCTGAGATAAAAATCTCGACAAAAAAGAACGTCATTCCATCCGGCAGCCGCGGGATGGAATGACATCGTGGATTTGCGTCCTTCGCGCCCCTTGCAAAGCTCGGGGCAGCCGCGCATAGCTCGCGCGAAATTTCAGGACGGGACCATGGCAGAGCCGGCAATCTCATTTCAGAACGTGACACGCCGCTATCCGCAAAAGGCCGCGGCAGGCGATGTCGTCGCGTTGCAGGACATCTGGCTGGACGTGCCGCAAGGCGCGGTGACCGGCATTATCGGCCGTTCCGGCGCTGGCAAATCGACGCTGCTGCGCATGGTCAACGGGCTGGAACGCCCGTCCTCGGGCAAGGTCATCGTCAACGGCCATGATGTCGGCGCGGCCTCGGACGCCAGCCTGCGCGCCATCCGGCGCGAGGTCGGGATGATCTTCCAGCATTTCAACCTGCTCGCCTCGCGCACGGTCGTGGAAAACATCGCCCTGCCGCTGGAGATCGCCGGCG
>JAGPGI010000446.1 GCA_018056045.1 Paracoccus sp. (in: a-proteobacteria) | reverse complement strand
TGGTTCATCGTCTTCATCGCCTCGACGATCATCAGCGTGTCGCCTTCCTTGACCTGCTGGCCAATGGTGACGAAGGGCGTCGCGCCCGGCTCGGCCGACAGATAGGCGGTGCCGACCATGGGCGAGGTGACGATGCCCGGCAGGCTGGTCGGGTCCTCGCTGGCGGCGGGTGCGGCGGCGGGGGCTGCTGCCGCGGGGGCACCGGCGGCGGGCACTGCGGCCATGGCCGGGGCCGGGGCATAGGCTTGAACGACCTGCTTCGACTGCTTGGACAGGCTGACGGTCAGCCGGTCGTTCTCGTCATATTCGCGTTTGACGGTCAGCTCGGTCAGTTCGTTGCGATTGAGCAATTCGGCCAGCGCCTGGATGAAGGCAACGTCGCCCTCGTGAAGGCGCTTGTCGTGACCAGCGTGTTTGGAATCGTCGCTCATGCTGTCCTCTGATTGTCATTGTTGGGGCCGCGTTCTCTGCGCGGCGGCTTTCAGCGCTTATAGACCGTCCCACAACCCAAGGGAAAGGGATTCGCCGCCTAGCGCCTGCGTTTCCAGCGCCGATGCACCCAGAACCACTGTTCCATATGGTCGCGGACCAGCCGTTCAAGGTCGTCGTTCAGTGCCTGCATCATGGTGGCAGCGTCGCTATGGGGGATCGGCGCGCCCACCTCGACGCGAAAGCTCAGCCCGTCAGGCTGCCGGATTCCGGCCACCGGCACGATCAGCGCGTCATAGCGGATGGCAAGCTCGGCGGGGGTCAGGACGGTCTTGCTGGGCAGGCCGAAGAATTTCAGCTCGGCGCCGTGGCCGTCATATTGATCGAAGCCCAAGGCCATCCAGCCGCCGCCCTTGAGAAAGCGCAGCATCGAGGCAAGGCCCGAGCGTCCGCGCGGGAACATCGGCTCGGCGATGGCGCGCATGGCGGGGATGTAATGGCGGTTGAAGGCCTCGTTGTTCATCGGCCGGTAAAGCGCGCCGACCGGCCAGCCGCGACCGGACAGGGCCGCGCGCATGGCGTCGTAATTGCCGAAATGCGCCACCGCCAGAATGACAGGGCGCCCGGCCTGGGCGGCCTGTTCCAGCGCCGGCAGGCCCGGCCCGGTCAGGGGATCGGCCATGCGGATGCGGTCGGTGAATTCGGCCCCGGAATAGATTTCCGCCAGCGAACGGCCGGCATTGGCGGGAACGGCGCGGGTCAGGCGGCGAACCTCATGCGCGGGCAGGTCGGGCCGGGCCATGGCCAGATTATCGCGGATGCGCTGCCGCCAGCCCGCCAATGGCCCCAGCACATGGGCAAAGAACCAGCCCATCAGCGGGATGCGGCGGTCATAGGGCAGGATGCGCGCCAGCCCCATGATCGCCAGAAACGCGCCATTGGCGATGCGGTCGCGCAGGGCAACGGGCTCGGTTTCCGGGGTTTCGGTGTCGCTCATGCGGTTCCCGCTCATGCGGCCCGGTGCATCGCGCGGGCCTCGCGCATCCAGACATATATCCCGGCGGCCACGATGATCAACGCCCCGGTTACGGTCCACAGGTCCGGGATGGTGCCCCAGAACAGAAAGCCCCACAAGCCCGCCCAGACCAGCCCGGTATAGCCGAAAGGCGCGATGGCCGACGCCTCGGCCAGGGCAAAGGCGCGGATCAGCAGCGCCTGCGAGACGGCGCCCAGAAGCCCGATCAGGAGAAAGGCCCAGATATGGCCGGGATCGATAGGTTGCCAGAAAAATGGCACCACGAACGAGGACAGGACCGAGCCGACCAGCGCCGACCACAGGACCGAGGTAGCGGTTGAATCGCCGCGCGTCATCCGCGTCAGCACCGCGCCCGCCGCATAGGTGAAGGCCCCGATCAGCGGCAGTATGGCGGCAGGATGCAGGACGCCCGCGCCGGGGCGGATGATGATCAGCGCCCCGACCAGCGCCGCCGCAATCCCCAGAATGCGCCGCAAGCCGATGGATTCGCCAAGAAATATCGCTGCGGCAAGGGTGATCAGCACCGGGTTGATGTCCATGATCGCCGTCGCCTCGGCCAGACCGATGAATTGCAGCGAGGTGAAGAACAGCGCCGATGAGGCGATATGCGAGAGGCCCCGCGCCAGTTGCAGCCCCGGCCGCGTGCTGACCAGCGTGCGGCGCAGGCGCGGGCCAAAGATCATCAGGACGATCAGCAGGTTGCCGACGAAACGCGCCCAGACGATCTGCGCCGGAGGGTAGTTCTGGCCCAGATATTTCGCCGTCGCATCCATCAGCGAAAAGATCACGATCGCCATCAGCAACAGCGCGATGCCCCGCATCTGTGTCTTGCGCGCCGGGTCGCCGGCAGGGGCGATGATCGGCGGCAAGGTGTCGTGATCGGTCTCAGGCGTGCTCATGTCGGCGTCCCTTCGGGGCTCTTATGCCCGCGCGGGACAGCAGGGTCCATGGGCCAAAAGGAAAACGGCCGCGCTTTGGGGCGCGGCCGTTTCATCTGTGATCGGGCTCAGCCCAGCAGCCGGCGGGCCTCGGCGACAGTTGCCTCGGGGGTAATGCCGAACTCCTTGTAGAGCACCGGCGCCGGGGCCGAGGCGCCGAATCCGGTCATGCCGATGAAGCCCGAGCGTTCCTCACGCCCGCGCTCGCCCAGCAACAGCCAGTCCCAGGGCTGGCGGATGCCGGCCTCGATGGCGACGCGGACGGTGTCGCCGGGCAGGACGGATTCGCGATAGGCGGCGTCCTGTTCGCGGAACAGCTCCATCGTCGGGACCGAGACGACGCGGGTCGGTACGCCCGATGCCTCAAGCGCCTCGCGCGCGGCGACCGCGATCTCGACCTCCGAGCCCGAGGCCATCAGGATCACCTTGGGC
>JAGPGI010000087.1 GCA_018056045.1 Paracoccus sp. (in: a-proteobacteria) | reverse complement strand
GCTGTTCGCCGGCGATGGCAATGACTCGATGTTCGGCAATCTTGGCGACGACCTGATGTACGGCGGGAATGGCGATGACGTCTTTCTGGTCTATGGCGATTATGACCAGATCGGCAATGACACCTACGACGGGGGGCGGGGCAATGACGTCATCCGCTTGCATGAAGACATCTACTCTTCGCGCTTTCTGATGGGCAGCGCCAATGTCGTCGACACCGAAAGGCTGGATCTGCTCCACTATCTCCTTCACGGCACCGAGGGCGCGGATCTGATCGACATCAGCGGCCTTGTGATCATCGACAATTATAAAGCGATTTATCTGCACGATGGCGCGGACCGCTTCACCGGCTTTCAGGGCAGTGATTCCGTCAACGGCGGCACCGGCAATGACACGTTGACCGGCGGTGCCGGCAACGATGATCTGGTGGGCGGCGTCGGCAACGACAGTCTGGACGGCGGTGACGGGGATGACATCTTCGGAATCCATGGGTCTGATGGGCTCGAGAGCGGCGATATCTATTCCGGCGGCAACGGGACCGATGCGATCGTGTTGCAGTCGGACGTGACGGCCTCGCTTTTCACGTTGACCCGCGCCAATACCATCGATGTCGAGGAGCTTCGGTTTGCCACCCATCATGTCGGGGGAACCAGCGGCGGCGATGTTTTCGATCTGACCGGCGTCATCTCGGCGGTGGGATATCAGCGCTTCAACCTGATGGACGGTGCCGACAGCTTTATCGGCCATCGCGGCGCCGATGGTGCAGATGGCGGAGTGGGCAGTGATACGCTGGTGGGCTGGTCGGGCAATGACACGCTGCTGGGGAATGACGGCAATGACGTGCTGAACGGCGGCCTTGACGACGACTATGTCGCCGGTGGCGCCGGCGATGATCTGATGACCGGCGGCACCGGCAATGACACGCTGCTGGCGGGCGTCGGCACCGATACCGTCATCTATATGGTGGCGACCAGCGGTGTCACCGTGGATCTTGGTCGTGGCGGGGTGCAGGTCGTCGGCGGCGGCATGGGCAGTGATGTGCTGGCCGGGTTCGAAAACATCACCGGCTCGGCCCATGCCGACCAGCTGATCGGCAATAGCGGCGCCAATGCCATGAACGGCGCTGCCGGCAATGACCTGATCTTCGGCTGGACGGGCAATGACACGCTTTATGGCTGGACGGGCGATGACACTTTGTCCGGCGGCGATGGCGATGACATGATCTGGGGGCACGATGGCAATGACATGCTTTACGGCGGTGCCGGCGCCGACCACTTCGCGTTCCAGACCGGCGGTGGCCGCGATGTGATCTGCGACTGGCAGGATGGCACCGATCGCCTGCTGATCCGTGCCGGCACCGCCTATGACACGTTTAGCGAGCTGACTATCCGCGACGCTGGCGGCAACGCGGTGATCGTCATTGGCGACGCCACCATCGCGCTGGTGGGCGTTGCCGTGTCGCAGATCGACGCTTCGGACTTCCAGTTCGTCTAGGGCAGCCTTGAGAATGAAAAGGCCCCGCAGGTCGCGCCTGCGGGGCCATTTTCGTCACCGATCGCGCCGGGCTCAGGCCAGCGAGGGGTCGATCTGCTTGCAGGCCGCAACCAGCCCTTTCACCGCATCGACGGACTTGTCGAACATCGCCTGCTCATCCTTGTCCAGCTTGATGTCGATGACCTTCTCGATGCCATTGGCGCCGATCACGGTCGGCACGCCGACATAAAGCCCGTCCAGACCATAGGCGCCCTTGACGAAGGCCGCGCAGGGCAGCACGCGCTTTTGATCCTTGAGATAGCTTTCCGCCATCTCGATCGCCGAGGTGGCCGGGGCATAGAAGGCCGAGCCGGTCTTCAGCAGGCCGACGATCTCGGCGCCGCCGTCACGGGTGCGCTGGACGATGGCGTCCAGTTTCTCCTGCGTGGTCCAGCCCATCTTGACCAGATCGGGCAGCGGAATGCCGGCAACGGTCGAATAGCGGGCCAGGGGCACCATGGTGTCGCCATGGCCGCCCAGCACGAAGGCGGTCACATCGCGCATCGAGACGCCGAATTCCAGCGACAGGAAGTGGCGGAAGCGGGCCGAGTCGAGCACGCCGGCCATGCCGACGACCTTTTCATGCGGCAGGCCGCTGAACTCGCGCAGCGCCCAGACCATGGCGTCCAGCGGGTTGGTGATGCAGATGACGAAAGCGTTCGGGGCATGCTGCTTGATGCCTTCGCCGACCGATTTCATGACCTTCAGGTTAATGCCCAGCAGATCGTCGCGGCTCATGCCCGGCTTGCGCGGCACGCCGGCCGTCACGATGCAGACATCGGCGCCGGCAATGTCGGCATAGTCGTTGGTGCCCTTCAGCACGGCGTCGAAGCCCTCGGAGGGACCCGATTCCGCGATGTCCAGCGCCTTGCCCTGCGGCGTGC
Organism: Paracoccus sp. (in: a-proteobacteria); assembly: GCA_018056045.1. Classification (GTDB taxonomy): domain Bacteria; phylum Pseudomonadota; class Alphaproteobacteria; order Rhodobacterales; family Rhodobacteraceae; genus Paracoccus. The sequence goes on along the minus strand of JAGPGI010000087.1, from coordinate 6,769 downwards.
CCTCGGAAATGTCGAACAGGACGACGTCGCCCAGTTCCTTCATCGCCGCCAGATGCGCCAGAGTGCCACCGATCTGTCCCGCACCGATGAGTGCGATCTTGGGTCGGGCCATTGTAACCTCCGATTTCCTTGATGGTTCGAGCGGTGGCGTAGTCCCTTGGAATGAGAATCGCAAGTCTCGCGCGGTTAAAATGACCGATTTCGTCAGGTCCGGCGGCAGGTTTTGCCTTGCCCGACGCGGTTAGCGGTAGCGGTTGCGTTAGCAGGTCAGGCACCCCGTCCCCCTTGCTGGGCCGGCCTTGCTTGCCGCCGTTGTTCCGGCGCCCGTTCGCCGGAATGCGCGTGCGGAACGGCATGCCGGGACCGGGCCGGGTTGCCTCTTGCGCCTTGGCGGGTGACAGGCCAAGCATCGGCCGGTGGCGGATCGCTGTCCTGCTCCTTCTTATTGGAAACCGGACTGCCGAAAGGCTCTGGAATCCGCTGGCCAGGCCGGGGTTCCTGTCCGGGAAACAGGCGGCGCGAATTCGGAAAGGATCAGGATGGGGCTGGATCTCTGGGCGTGGGTGCTGTGCGTTCTGGCGGCCTTTGCCGTGGGTCTGGCCAAGGGCGGGCTGTCGATGATCGGCATGCTGGGGGTGCCGCTGATGGCGCTGGTGATGTCGCCGGTGCAGGCGGCGGGGATCCTGCTGCCGGTCTATATCGTCTCGGATATCGGCGGGCTGATCGCGTTTCGGCGCAGCTTTGACCGCCGGGTGCTGGTGACGCTGATCCCCGGCATGCTGGTCGGTGTCGGGCTGGGCTGGGCTACGGCGCGGCTGGTCAATGAGGCGCAGGTCGGGCTGATCGTCGGGCTGATCGGTCTGGCCTTCTCGGTCAACGCCCTGCTGCGCCCGTCGCTGGGCGGCGGCGCGGCGCGGGGGCCGGCGCCGGGCCCCGGCACCTTCTGGGGGGTGCTGTCGGGCTATACCAGTTTCGTGTCGCATTCCGGGGCGCCGCCCTATCAGATCTATGTCCAGCCGATGCAGATGGAGCCGATGCTGTTTGCCGGCACCACCACGATCTTTTTCGCCATCACCAATGCGGTCAAGCTGGTGCCCTATGCGGCGCTGGGCCAGCTTTCGCTGCACAACCTGTCGGTCTCGGCGGTGCTGGTGGTGCCGGCGCTGCTGGGGGTGGTGGCCGGGCTCTGGATCATCCGCCGCGTGCCGGCCAGTTTCTTCTACAAGTTCATCACCTGGTCGCTGGTCATCGTCTCGGTCAAGCTGATCTGGGACGGGCTGTAGCTGCTTTCGCCACTTGCGAATTTTCCAGCAAATCGCCAATCTTGCGGCGAAATATGAACTTCAATGCGAGGTCGCGATGATCCCCTATCGCTCGGTTCTCTATATCCCTGCAGCCAATGCCCGGGCCATGGAAAAGGCCCGCGACCTGCCGGCCGATGCGATCATCTTTGACCTCGAGGATGCGGTGACCCCGGCCGAGAAAGTGGCGGCCCGCGAGCTGCTGGCGCGGGCGCTGCTGTCGGATTACGGCGGCCGCGCGCGGATCGTCAGGATCAACGGCCTCGACACCGAATGGGGCGAGGCCGATGCAAGGGTTTTCGCCCGCAGCGCCGATGCGGTGCTGATCCCCAAGGTCGGCCGCGGCGCCGTGCTGGACCGGGCGGCGGCGCTGATCCCGACCACGCCGCTCTGGGCCATGCTCGAGACCCCCGAGGGCGTGCTGCACGCCACCGAGATCGCTGCCCATCCGCGACTGACCGGCATGGTCATGGGCAGCAACGATCTGGCCAAGGACCTGCACGCCCGCTTTCGCCCCGACCGCCTGCCGCTGATGGCCGGGCTGGGGCTGTGCCTGCTGGCCGCCCGCGCCCATGGCCGGATCATCCTCGACGGGGTCTACAATGCCTATCGCGACCTGCCGGGGCTGCGCGCCGAATGCGAGCAGGGCCGCGACATGGGCTTTGACGGCAAGACCCTGATCCACCCCGATCAGCTTGCCGTCGCGAATGAGGTGTTTGCCCCTTCGCCGGCCGAGATCGACCTTGCCCGGCGCCAGATTGCCAGCTTCGACGAGGCCCGCGTCCAGGGCCGGGGCGTCGCCGTGCTGGACGGCCGCATCGTCGAGAACCTGCATGTCGAGACCGCCCGCGCCACGCTGGCCATGGCCGAGGCGATTGCGTCGCGCGGCGCATGATGACAACGTAAGCGCGACCAACATCCAGCGAAAGGCGAAGCCAGATGTTCATTCTGATCCTTGGGGTCGCGCTCTGGTGGACGGCGCATCTGCTGAAACGCCTCGCGCCGGGGCTGCGCGACCGCATCGGCCGGGGCGGCGTCGCCGCCGCGCTGGCTGTCTCGGTGCTGCTGATGGTCATTGGCTACCGGATGGCGGACGGCCCCTATTGGTGGGGTGCCTCGGCGCCCTTGAAGGGCATCAACAACCTGCTGGTTCTGCTGGCATTCTATCTTTACGCGGCCTCGGGGATGAAGACGCGGATCACCCATCACCTGCGTCATCCGCAACTGACCGGCTTTGCGCTCTGGGCCTTTGCGCATCTGCTGCCGAATGGCGATCTGCCGTCATTCGTGCTGTTTGGCGGGCTGGGCGTCTGGGCGCTGGTCGAGATGGCGGTGATCAACCGTGCCGTGCCCGACTGGACCCCGCCCTCGGACGAGGTGCCGCTGCGCAAGGAACTGATGGCCGTGGCGGGCGCGGTCATCGTGACGCTGGTCGTGGGGCTGATCCACGCCTGGCTTGGCTATAACCCGTTCGGGGCTTGATGGAAGGGGCCGGGAATGTCGAAAATCTATCGCCTGTTAACCGAGGACGACACCTCGGCCTTCTGCCACAAGGTCAGTCTGGCGCTGTCGAAGGGCTGGGAGCTGCATGGCAGTCCCAGCATGGCCTTTGACGCGTCGCGCGGCGTGATGCGCTGTTCCCAGGCCGTCACCAAGGTCGTCGAGACCGAATATCATCCCGAGATGAAACTCGGCCAGCAATGAGCCGGCAGCGAGTGATCACAAAATCATTGCTGCTGACCGCGATGCTTGTCGGGGCGCTGATGGGGGCGCAGGTCCTGCCCGCCACGGCCGCCGAGCCGGCCTGCGCGCTGAACGGCGTGCCACCAGTGCCGGTGCTCGAGGCGGCCAAGGCGCATTTCCTCAAGGGTGAATACGCGCAGTTCTATCGCATCGCGACGCCTTTCGTCAGCGATGCCGAGGCCCGCTACGGCGAAGTGATGGGGCAATTGCCGGTGTTGTTTCAGGGCGGTTTCACCGATTGCTCGACCGTGCTGCAGCGTCGTGAGGTCGGCGGCATGGTGCAGGAGATGACGCTTTTTGCCGTCAGGCCGCCGGGGCACGGTATAATGTCGCTGCTTCTGACCTCGGCCCCGCTTGGTGGCGAGGAGAAGGTGATCTTCATGACCTTCAGCAGTCAGATGAGCAGCGTCATGGAAGAGCTGCACTGAGTCTTCTGCCTGAGTCCGGACTGATACCGCCACCATGACGCTTGCTGTGATCACAGCACGCAATTGCGTGATCACAAATGCCGAAAATCGGAAGAGTTCCACCTTTCGTCTGGAATCCTTCCGTGACAGATGCCAGAAAACGACTAGAAGCGAAAAAAACGAAAATCCCGGCCAGCCCTCGCCGCCAGCCGACGCGCCGAGGGCCCCTGAACGCAGGAGAGCGCAACATGGCTGACGTCAACCGGGGCAACCGGCCGCTGTCACCGCATCTGCAGGTTTACCGCCTGCCCCTTGCCGCAATCACCTCGATCCTGACCCGCATCACCGGCCATGCGCTGGTCGCGGGCATCGTGCTGATCGTCTGGTGGCTCTTGGCCGCCGTCAGCTCGCCCGGTGCATTCGCCTGCGCCGACTGGGTGGTGCGGTCCTGGCTGGGCTTCATCATCCTGACCGGCTCGATGTGGGCGCTGTGGTATCACCTGCTGGCCGGAATCCGGCACCTGTTTTATGATGCGGGCTATGGCCTCGAGATCGAGCAGGCGCAGAAATCCAGTCAGGCGCTGATCGCCGGTTCGGTCGGTCTGGCCGTGCTGACGCTGATCGTCTTCTTCATTTTCTGAAAGGGCAGGGATCATGCGCTATATTACCCCGCTGAAAGCCGCCGAAGGTCTGGGTTCCGCCCATTCGGGCACGCAGCACCACTGGGCCATGACCGTCACCGCCGTCGCGCTGCTTGTGCTGACGCCGCTGTTCATGATCACCGTCGCCTGCGCGATCGGTTTGCCGCAGGAATTGCTGGTCATCTATTTCGGCCGTCCCTTCCCGGCCATCATCACCGCGCTGTTCGTGACCGTGGGCATGATCCACTTCATCAAGGGCACGCGGATCATGATCGACGATTACTTGCATGGCGGCGCCCGCAAGGCGGCGATCATCGCTTCTGTCATCTTCGGCTGGGCGGTCATCGCCTGTGCCCTTTACGCGCTGGCCCGCATGGGGCTGGGCGCGATCGTCGTCGTCTGAGGAAACCACGCCATGGCTGAATACAAATATGTAACGCATGATTATGACGTGGTGGTCGTGGGCGCCGGCGGGGCCGGTCTGCGCGCGACGCTGGGCATGGCCGAGCAGGGGCTGCGCACCGCCTGCGTGACCAAGGTTTTCCCGACCCGCTCGCATACCGTCGCCGCACAGGGCGGCATTGCCGCGTCGCTGTCGAACATGGGGCCGGACAACTGGCAGTGGCACATGTACGACACCGTCAAGGGTTCGGACTGGCTGGGCGACACCGACGCCATGGAATATCTGGCGCGCGAGGCCCCCAAGGCCGTCTATGAGCTGGAACATTACGGCGTGCCGTTCTCGCGCACCGAAGAGGGCAAGATCTATCAGCGCCCCTTTGGCGGCCACACCACCGAATTCGGCGAAGGCCCCCCGGTGCAGCGCACCTGCGCCGCCGCCGACCGCACCGGCCACGCCATCCTGCACACGCTTTACGGCCAGTCGCTGAAGGAAAAGGCCGAGTTCTTCATCGAATATTTCGCGCTGGACCTGATCATCACCGATGGCCGCTGCACCGGCGTCGTCTGCTGGAAGCTGGATGACGGCACCATCCATGTCTTCAACGCCAAGATGGTGGTGCTGGCCACCGGCGGCTATGGCCGCGCCTATTTCAGCGCGACCAGCGCCCATACCTGCACCGGCGACGGCGGCGGCATGGTGGCGCGCGCGGGCCTGCCCTTGCAGGACATGGAGTTCGTGCAGTTCCACCCGACCGGCATCTATGGCTCGGGCTGCCTGATCACCGAGGGCGCGCGCGGCGAAGGCGGCTACCTGACCAACAGCGAGGGCGAGCGCTTCATGGAGCGTTACGCGCCGACCTATAAGGACCTTGCGTCCCGCGACGTGGTTTCGCGCTGCATCACCATCGAGATCCGCGAAGGCCGCGGCGTCGGTGAGCAAAAGGACCACATGTTCCTGAACCTGATGCACCTGCCGCCCGAAAGCCTGCATGAGCGTCTGCCGGGCATTTCGGAATCGGCCAAGATCTTTGCCGGCGTCGATGTCACGCGCGAGCCGATCCCGATCCTGCCGACCGTGCATTACAATATGGGCGGCATCCCCACGAACTATTGGGGCGAGGTGCTGGACCCGACCGAGGAAACCCCCGACCGCATCTTCCCCGGCCTGATGGCGGTGGGCGAGGCGGGCTGCGCCAGCGTGCATGGCGCGAACCGCCTCGGCTCGAACAGCCTGATCGACCTTGTGGTCTTTGGCCGCGCCGCCGCCATCCGCGCCGGCGAGGTGATCGACCGCGCCGCGCCGATCCCGGCCACCAACAAGGAAGGCGTGCAAAAGGCGCTGGACCGCTTCGACCGCATCCGCAATGCCAATGGCTCGATCCCGACCGCCAATCTGCGGCTCGAGATGCAAAAGACCATGCAGGCTGACGCCGCCGTCTTCCGCACCGACAAGACGCTGGCCGAGGGCGCCGAAAAGATGAAGTCCATCGCCGCCAAGCTCAACGACCTGAAGGTCACCGATCGCAGCCTGATCTGGAACAGCGACCTGATGGAGACGCTGGAGCTGACCAACCTGATGCCCAACGCGCTTGCGACCATCATCGCCGCCGAGGCGCGCAAGGAAAGCCGCGGCGCCCATGCGCATGAGGACTGGCCCGAGCGGGATGACGCCAATTGGCGCAAGCACTCGCTTGCATGGGTGGAAGGCAACGATGTTAAACTGGCTTATCGGCCCGTTCATCTTGACCCTCTGACCACGGCAGAGCAGGGCGGGATCGACCTGAAAAAGATCGCACCCAAAGCGAGGGTTTATTGATGCGTCTTCCCCTGATCCTGACCACTGCCGCGCTGGCCCTGTCGGGCTGCGTGATCCAGAACCCCGGCATGGCGCCCGCGCCGATGCCGCTGCCGCAGGTGACGCCTGCGCCGGATGTGGCGATCCGCAGCTCGGCCCGGGTGGTCGTCAACCGCGAGATGGCCAAGCGCCTGCCCGGCGCCAATGTCGCGCCCTATACCGATTGCGTGCTGCAGAACGCCACCACGGCGGAACTGGCCAGCATCGCCGATTCCGGCGCGGACGGGGCGGGGAATGCGGTGGCCTCGATCGTGGGCCGGCCGGCGACCTCGCAATGCATCGCGGGCGCGGCCGCTGCCGCCAAGGGCGTCGCCTGATGGCCGCCCGGCGGGTGCTGATGGTTCTGGCCCCGGCAATGCTGGGGCTGGCCGCCTGTGCGCAGCCGCCACAAATGTCCGTGGCTGAGGCCGAGCGCTATTG
>JAGPGI010000445.1 GCA_018056045.1 Paracoccus sp. (in: a-proteobacteria) | reverse complement strand
TCCGCCGCCCCGGTCAACCCGACCCAGCGCAGCAGGGGCGTGACAAGCCGCACCAGCAGAAAGACGGGCGACAGCGCCACATTGACCGGCGCCCGCAACAGGTCCAGCCCCAGCGCATGGCGATGCAGCTCCAGAGTGCCGCGCAAGCCGTAGCGGGCGCGGACAAAGCGCTCCACCTCGGTCTCGCGCCGGGTCATGGGGCGGGTATCGGCGGGCTGCATGGCTCTCCTGTCGGTCGCTCGCCTTTTATCTAGGGGTGACGTCGCGTGCGCTCAATGCATGGCGGCGTTTTCCTTTGACTTTGCAGCAGGCGCAGGATAGCAGCCCTGCTTTGGCTCCGAGATTCCGGGGCGGAGGGCGTGGAAAAGCCCTGCCGCAAAGGGGAATGGGCGCCGCTCAACGGATGCAGCCGCATCCCCTTTCTGGCGAAGATGATGAACGAACATGATATTGCCGCGCCTCTGGCCGCGGCGCTGGCGGCCAAGGGCTATGCCAGCCTGACTGCTGTGCAAGACGCCGTGCTGGCCCCCGAGGCGCGCGGCCGCGACCTGCTGGTCTCGGCGCAGACCGGCTCGGGCAAGACCGTGGCCTTTGGCCTGGCGATGGCCGACGATCTTCTGGATGACGGCAGGCTTTTGCCGCAATCGGGCCTGCCGCTGGCGCTGGCGATTGCCCCCACGCGTGAGCTGGCCCTGCAGGTCGCCCGCGAACTGGGCTGGCTTTACGGCGATGCCGGCGCCCAGATCGCCACCTGCGTCGGCGGCATGGATTACCGCACCGAACGCCGCGCGCTGGAACGTGGCGCGCAGATCGTCGTCGGCACGCCCGGCCGGTTGCGCGACCATATCGAGCGCGGCTCGCTGGACCTTTCCGCCCTGCGCGCCTGCGTGCTGGACGAGGCCGACGAGATGCTGGACCTTGGCTTCCGCGAGGATCTGGAATTCATTCTGGGTGCCGCGCCGGCCGATCGCCGGACGCTGATGTTCTCGGCCACGGTTCCCCCGGCGATCGAGGCGCTGGCCAAGGATTTCCAGCGCGACGCCCTGCGCATCAGCGCCCTAGGCGAGGCGCGCCAGCATGGCGACATCGAATATCGTGCCCTGTCGGTCACCACCCGCGACCGCGAGAATGCGATCTTCAACACCCTGCGCTATTACGAGGCACCAAGCGCCATCATCTTCTGCAAGACCCGCGCCAATGTGAACCACCTGCTGGCGCGCATGGGCAATCGCGGTTTCAAGGTCGTGGCGCTGTCGGGCGAGCTTAGCCAGCAGGAGCGCAGCCATGCATTGCAGGCCCTGCGTGACGGGCGGGCGCGCGTCTGCATCGCCACTGACGTGGCGGCGCGCGGCATCGACCTGCCGGGGCTGGAACTGGTAATCCATGCCGATCTGCCTACGAACCCCGAAACGTTGCTGCACCGCTCGGGCCGGACCGGGCGGGCGGGGTCCAAGGGGACTTCGGTCCTGATCGTGACCTCGGCGGATTACAAGAAGGCGCAGCGGCTTTTGCAGCGCGCGAAGCTGGTGGCGGAATGGGACAAGGCGCCCTCGGCCGACGATGTGCAGGCGCGCGACGACCAGCGCATGCTGGACCTGCCCGCGCTGCACGAGGCCCCGGGCGACGAGGCCGCGCAGGCCGCCGCCCTGATCGAGCGTTTCGGCGCCGAACAGGTCGCCTCGGCCTTTATCCGGTTGTGGCGCGATGGCCGCCCCGCCCCTGAGGAACTGGCCGAAGGCACAGCGCCCGTGGCCCCCTCCGCCCCGCGCGAGCGTGGCGAGTTCGGGCCTTCGGTCTGGTTCCTGCTGTCGGTCGGCCATTCGGGCCGGGCCGAGGCGCGCTGGCTGCTGCCCAAGATCTGCGAGGCGGGCAACATCACCCGCGACGCCATCGGCGCGATCCGCGTCAAGACCGAGCAGACATTCGTGCAGATCGCCGCCAATGTTGCCGCGAATTTCGGCGAAGGCGTCGAGCTTGAGCCGGGCCTGAACATGCGCAAGCTGGACAGCGAACCGGTCTTTGACGCCCCCGGCAGCCGTGGCCCGCGGCCCGAACGCTTTGATCGCCCCGAACGCAAGCCGCATCGTGGACAGGACCGCGAGCGGGCCCCGCGCGCGCCGCGCGAGGATTTCGATACCGCCGCGCCGCGTCCCGAACGTCCGGCTGCGAAACCCGCGCGCCGTCCCGCCCTGCTGGAACTGGACGAGCCGGCGCCCAGGGCACGCCCCGATGCGGCCGAAGCACCGGTCGAGGCCGCCGAGGCCCCCCGCAAGGTCAAGGAGCGCTGGAGCAGCGAAAAGAAACAGGCCCACAAGACCGGCAAGGACAAGCCCGATTTCGCCCCCGCAGCCAAGGCCGGCTCAAAGCCCGGCCCACGCTCGGCCGGTTACAAGTCCTTTGGCGGACCTGCGCGCGGCGACGGCGCCGAGGGACGTCCCTCGCGCGCGGCGGGCTACAAGTCGCATTCGGCCGAGGGCCGGGCCAGCGGTAAGCCCGCCGGCAAGGCATTCGCCGGCAAGCCCGGGGGAAAGGCGCCCTGGCAAAGCAAGTCGGGCGACGACAAGCCTTTCCGTCCCTCGGGGCCGAAGGGCGGCGCGAAACCGGGCAAGCGCGGGCCTGCGCCCAAGCGCTAAGGGTCAGCGGGCGGCGGCCAGCGCCAGCCCGTCGACCACGGCGGTAAAGGCCTCGCTGCGCAAAAGCTGCGCGGCGGGGCAAAGCCGCAAGGCCTCCTCGGCGACGAAGCCCATCAGGCTTGAGCCGCCGACAAGGATCACGCTGCCCACATCATTCGGCGCGACCCCGGCCATGCGCAGGGTCTGGGCGGCGGCCTGGTATAA
>JAGPGI010000444.1 GCA_018056045.1 Paracoccus sp. (in: a-proteobacteria) | reverse complement strand
CCACCCCCGTTTTACCCCAAGGCGGGCGCCTTGTCCGCAGCTAAAGGACCGGGCCGCGCCTACCACCGGGATGGCGCCGCCTCAGCATCAGGAAACGGCGCTCGAACAGGCGAAAGCTCAGCTCGGCCATGACCAGCGTGATCGGCAGATAGATCAGCGTCGCCACCGCATCGGCACCCGTCCCCGGCGGCATAAGCCGGGTGACCAGTTCATTCGCGACATGCAGGCCGATCAGGTGATAGAGATAGATCCCATAGCTGATCTCGCCGATGCGGCGGACCGGGGCAAAGCGCAGCAGCCGGCTCAGCGCATTGTCCTCGCGCATCACCAGCGACACCAGAAACAGGGCCATCAGCAGGCACATCACCGCCCCCGGCCAGCTTTTGAGATTTTCAGGCGAGACGTGCAGCCAAAGCAGCAGCAGCGCCAGATAAACCGCCGACGCGGCGCGGTGGCCGCAGATCGCCCATAAGAGCCGAAAGCCCGCCCTTTGATCCAGCAGCACTGCCGCCAAGGCGCCGCTCAGCAAGGCGGCAAAGGACAAGACCGGCAGCACAAAGACCGCGTGCTGGGTCTGCAGCCGCGGCAATCCCGCGCCCGCGCCAAGGGCGAATGCCAGCAGAACCGCGATCACCGCCAGAAGCAGCAAGATCCGCCGCCATGCCAGCAGGGGCAGCAGCACCATGGTCAGCGGCCAGAGCAGATAGAACTGCTCCTCGACCGACAGCGACCAGGTGACCGACATCAGCGGGATCTGCTCGCGCAGGAAATTCGCCAGGAAAAGCAGGTAGTATGGCACCAGTGGCAGCAATTCGTGCCGATCCTTGACGCCGATCCAGTAAACCGACATCGCGGTCAGCAGCAGCAGATAGGCCGGCAGGATGCGCAGCGCCCGCCGCCAGTAAAAGGCCGAAAGCGAGATCATGCCGCTGTCGCGCTCCTCGCGCAGCAAAAGCGTGGTGATCAGGAAACCGCTGAGGACGAAGAACATGTCCACGCCGACAAAGCCGCGCGTGAGCAATTGCACGGATGACGCCGGATCCATCAGCGGGCTGTGGTGCCAGATCACCGCCAGAATGCACAGACAGCGCAACCCGTCGAGCGATCCGAAATACCGCCGCCCCAGATAGCGGGCATAGGCATCGTCATGCGCCCCGACGGCCGCCGCGCCCCGCGCCCCCGGCAAGGCGCCCTGCCCCGCCTGCCTGCTCAAGCAAGCACCTGCCGCACCGTCTCGACGGCCCGAGCCACGGCGGCCTCGATGCTCATCTCGCTGGTGTCGAGCAGGATCGCGTCATCCGCCGGGCGCATCGGCGCCACGTCGCGCGCGGCATCGCGGGCGTCGCGTTCGCGCAGCTCGACCAGCATCCGCGCCTCGTCCGCGCCCAGTTCCAGCGCGCGGCGGCGGGCGCGGATCTGATCGCTGGCGGTGACGTAAAGCTTCACTTCGGCCAGCGGACAGATCACCGTGCCGATATCGCGCCCGTCCAGCACCGCGCCGGGTTCCTGCCGCGCGAATGCGCGCTGGAACGCGACCAGCGCCGCGCGCACCTCGGGGATGGCGGCGACGCGGCTGGCGGCCTGCCCGGCCTCGGCGCTGCGCAGATCGCCGCGCGCCAGATCCTCGGCCGAAAGGCTGCGGGCGGCGGCAATCGGATCGCCGCCGCGCGCGCCCACGGCGCGGTAAAGCAGCCCCGTATCCAGATGGTGAAAGCTGAAGCGCAGGGCAAGCGCCCGCGCGATCGTTCCCTTGCCCGAGGCGGCGGGTCCGTCGATGGCAATGGTAAAGGGCATGGAATCCTCGTCTGTGCGGACAGCCCTATCCATTGCACCCCGCGGGGCCAAAGGTCCAGCACCCGCGCGCCGCGCGATGCCGGGACATCCGCGACCAAACCGGGGACAGAAAACGGGCAGAACGCGCGACAGACGACGGCAGCTTCGTCGTTTCGTCGCGTCATTTGGGCAAACCTGCCTATCCCAATGGCAGAAGGCTTGACCTTTAGCGTGGATTGGTTTGCATCGTTGCACAGAGAATAAATCTAGACATGGGAGGCAATATGTCGATCTTCTCAACCCGGTTCCTCGCTGCATCCGCACTGGCCCTGATGGCCGCTGCACCGCTGCATGCGAAAACCTTCGTCTACTGCTCGGAAGGCTCGCCCGAAGGTTTCGATCCGGCGCCCTATACCGCCGGCACGACCTTCGACGCCTCGGGCCATGCGGTCTATAACCGCCTTGTCCAGTTCAAGCCCGGCGCCACCGAAATCGAGCCGGCGCTGGCCGAAAGCTGGGAAGTCTCGGAAGACGGTCTGGAATACACCTTCCATCTGCGCAAGGGCGTCAAGTTCCACTCGAACGAGAAGTTCACCCCGAGCCGCGACTTCAACGCCGATGACGTGATCTTCACCTTCAACCGTCAGGCCAATGCCGATGATCCGTGGCACCAGTATATCCCCGGCATCACCTATGAATATTACTCCTCGATGGAGATGGACAAGCTGATCAAGTCCATCGAGAAGGTCGACGACAACACCGTCAAGTTCACCCTCAACTACCCCGAAGCGCCCTTCCTGGCCAATATCGCCATGCCCTTCGTCGCGGTGGTGTCCAAGGAATATGCCGATGCGCTGGATGCGGCCGGCACCAGGGAAGACCTGAACAACGCCCCGATCGGCACCGGCCCCTTCAAGTTCGTGGCCTATCAGAAGGACGCGGTAATCCGTTACCAGAAGAACGCCGACTATTGGGGCGAGGCGCCCAAGATCGACGATCTGGTCTTTGCCATCACCCCCGACGCCTCGGTGCGGCTGCAAAAGCTGAAGGCCGGCGAATGCCACCTGATGC
>JAGPGI010000443.1 GCA_018056045.1 Paracoccus sp. (in: a-proteobacteria) | reverse complement strand
GTCTGCTGACGGCGCTGGACGTGGCAGGGCTTCAGCACCTGATGGGCACCACGCGCGGCGGCTGGATTGCCGTTCTGATGCTGGTGTTTTTCCATGGCATTCTGTTTTCGGGCGTCCAGTTCGCCATCCGCATCATGCTGATGGCCGAGGATGACGGCCCCAAAGGTGGCCTGCGGCAGCGGATCCGCCATGTTCTGGCGCCGGCCCATGCCAGCAGCCCCGCGCGCAAGGGCTGAACCCCGGCGCAAGGCGCAATCTTTCACCGTCATGAGATTTTCGCGCCGAGGTCGCGGGCGACCCTCGGGCCGTCCCGTTTTCATCGTTACTGCGGGGCGGTTGGGTGGCGGGAACCGCAGCGACCGTGGCAGCGCTAGTTTCCCCGAAAGCCTGGATGTCCAGGTGGGAGCCGGGTAACGGAACCAGGGCCCCGTCAGAGCCAGCCCCCTCGGTGAAATTATAGGCCAGTGGAAAAAGAGGCCACACACGAGAAGAGCAGAAACCCGCCAGTTCCGTTAGATAGGGCGCGTCCGGGCGCGCTGCAAGGGGCAAGCCTGCGGGGCAGGGCGCTTGCAGGATGTTTCCGTTTCGTTCATGATGGCGCCATGTCAGATCCCGCGCCCCTTCCCGGCGAAACCCTGCCCGCGATGCCCGGCCAGCGTCTGGCGCGCGGCGTCATGCGGATGCTTTACGGGCTGGGCCATGCCGCGCTGGCCGAGTTCGTGCCGAGGGGCGGATTGCGGGTCGATGTGATCTCGGTCACGCCCAAGGGCGAGATCTGGGTGGTCGAATGCAAAAGCTGCCGGGCGGATTTCGCCACCGACCGCAAATGGCGGGGCTATCTGGAATTCTGCGACCGGTTTTTCTGGGCGGTCGATGGCGACTTCCCCGATGATCTGCTGCCGCTTGAGACGGGGTTGATCCGGGCCGATCCCTGGGGGGCGGAGCTGATCCGCATGGCGCCCGAATCAAGGCTGGCCGGGGCGCGGCGGGCGCGGCTCTTGCGCGATATCGCGCGGGTCTCGACCACGCGGCTGATGGCGCTGAGCGATCCCCTGGGGATCAGCGGCGCGGCTTCCTGACGCCCTTGCCGGGCTTGTCGCCGCCCTTGCCAAAGCCGCGCGCGGCCTCGGCGGCGGCCAGCAGTTCCTCGGCGATCTCTTCGGCCTCTTCGGGGTCGAAATCCAGCGGCAGATCGACGCCTTCGGCCTCGACATAGATCCGGACCATGCCCTGATCGGTGGGGCCGATCTGCAGGTTTGCGGCGATTTCGCTTTGGCTGTTGATGCTCATGCGGGGGCTCCTGAAAGGTGGCCGGTGGATCTGAGCGCTTTCCTTAACGCGCATGTCGAAAAGCGGCAAGTCGGGCTTGCACCCGCGCGGGGCTGGCGTTAGATAGCCGCCAGTGCCGCCTTAGCTCAGTTGGTTAGAGCGCTAGATTGTGGATCTAGAGGTCCCCCGTTCGAGCCGGGGAGGCGGTACCACTTCCCCAGATCGCCATCCTGATTGCGCCGACGACACGACGTCGCATAGCATGTGATGGAACGATCCGCCCGGTTGCGCGGTTTCTTGTGCGAATGCCGCAATAGCCTTGGGAAAGGAAATATCATGGCCAAGCAAGACGCGATGGGCGAGGACCTGAAGGCAGCCGCCGAAACCGCCCGCGAAAAGGGCGCCGAACTTTATGAAACCGCGCGCGAAAAGGGGGCCGAATTCGCCGAAAGCGCCCGCAAGCACAGCCATGAATATGCCGAGCGCGCCCGCGATGAGGCCCGCCGAATCTACCGCGAGGGCGAACGCTATGCCGCCGACCTCGCCGACCATGCCGACGACTATTATGTCGAGGTTTCGCGCGCCGTGCGCCGCCATCCGGCCAAGGCGCTTGGCGTCGCCGTCGGGGTGGGCTTCCTTCTGGGTCTGATCATCGCCCGCCGCTGAGACCCGCATGTTCAACTATACCCGCAACATGCAGCTTGCGCTGACCGACAAGCTCCGCCGCGCTGGCCTTGCCGGCGTGGCGGGGCTGATGCTTCTGGTCGGGGCAGGGTTCCTGATTGCCGCGTTATGGGTGTGGCTGGCCGACCATCTGGACTGGGGCGCCATGGGCGCCTCGCTGGCCATCGGCGCCGGATTTCTGGTCATCGGTGTCGTGATTCTGATGACTGCCGGCAAGGAGCGGCATCCCACGCCGACGACCGAGGAACTGAAAACCGAGGTCGGCGAGCAGATGAACCTGATGGCCGATGCCGCCATCGCCAAGGTGACGGATGCGACCAATGCCTCGCTGAGCCGCGCCTCGCAGAAGGTCACGCGGATCATGGGGCTGGCCGGGCAAAAGGCCCAGTCGGTTGCTGATGAGGTCACCTATCAGGCCGACCGCTATGCCGACCGCGTCGAGGCCGGGGCCTATCGGATGGCGCGCAAGGCCAGCGAGGCGATGGACCAGAAGTCAAAGACCGACCCGGAGGGAATGCCGGATGCTGCGCCAGATTCTGCGCCGGATACGGCAGGCAGGCTGGGCGGCGTGGCGCCGCTGGTCGGCGCCTTTGCGGTCGGGCTGACGCTTGCCTCGCGCTTTCGTAAATGGCGCCAGCGGGATTAAGCGCGGCTTGAAAATGCCTTCAATCTGCGCCCCTGTCGATTGATCTCAAAAGAAAAGCCCCGCGGTTGCGGGGCTTTTTTTTCCGGGCACGCGAAGTGTCGTTCAGGCGTTCGCCTGACGGATCTTTTCGGCGGCATCCTTGTCATAGGTGACGCCGGCCTTGTCGAAGAGCTGGTCCAGCTCACCCGAAAGGGTCATTTCGGTAACGATGTCGCAGCCGCCGACGAACTCGCCCTTGACGTAAAGC
>JAGPGI010000086.1 GCA_018056045.1 Paracoccus sp. (in: a-proteobacteria) | reverse complement strand
TTCGAGACGAAATCGTGAAAGCCCTTGCGCAGCGCGTCGAAGGACCCCCAGTGCTCCATATGCTCGGGGTCGATATTGGTGACGATGGCGATGGTCGCGGGCAGGCGGTTGAAGCTGCCGTCGGATTCGTCGGCCTCGACCACCATCCATTCGCCGGCGCCGGCCCGCGCGTTCGAGCCGTAAGCATGGATGACGCCGCCATTGATGACGGTCGGGTCGATTCCGCCCGCATCCAGCAGCGTTGCGACCATGGTCGTCGTCGTGGTCTTGCCATGCGTGCCGGCGATGGCGACGTTGGATTTCAGGCGCATGAGTTCCGCCAGCATCTCGGCGCGGCGCACCACTGGCAGGCCGCGGCGGCGGGCCTCCTCAAGCTCGGGATTGCCCTTCTTGATCGCGGTCGAGATGACGACCACGCCCGCTTCGCCGATGTTTTCGGCGCGCTGGCCTTCGAAGACGGTGGCGCCCAGCTTTTCCAGCCGGTCGGTGATCTTGGACTTTTTCGCGTCCGAGCCCTGCACCTGGTAGCCCAGCGTCATCAGCACCTCGGCGATGCCGGACATGCCGATGCCGCCGATGCCGATGAAATGAATGGGGCCCAACTCGCCCGGAAGTTTGGTCGCTGCGTTCATCGGGTCAGTTCCGTCACTAGATCTGCAAGGCGCGGGGCCGCGTCGGGGCGGCCCAGCTTCAGCGCGGCAGCGGCCATCGAGGCGGCGCGGGCGCTGTCGGAAAGGATATCCCGCATGTCGCGCCTGAGGCTTTCGGCGTCAAGCACGGATTCGGGCAAAACCACCGCCGCACCGGATTCCGCCACGGCCCGCGCATTGGCGGTCTGATGGTCGCCGGTCGCGGCAGCAAAGGGAATAAGGATCGCGGGCCGCCCGATCACGGTGATATCCGCGATCGAGGAGGCCCCTGCCCGGCTGACCACAAGCTGGCATTCGGCCAGACGGCGCGGCACGTCGTCGAAAAAGGGCTGCACCTCGGCGGTGATGCCGGCGCGGGCATAGGCTTCGGTCACGCGGGCGGCGTCCTCGGCCCGGGCCTGATGGCTGACATTGAGGCGGGCGCGCATCTCGTCGGGAAGGCCCGCGATGGCCTCGGGGACCTGATCCGAGAGCACGCGCGCGCCCTGGCTGCCGCCGATGACCAGCACGTTCAGCACCCCTTCGCCCGGGGGATGATAGGGGGTGGCGGCCATATCCAGCACCGCGCGGCGCACCGGGTTACCGGTATGGATACCCTCCACGCCCGCCGGCAGGACGGTCGGCCATGTGCCGCAGGCCACGCGGTCCACGCGGCGGGCAAAGCCCGCATTCACCCGGCCCATGACGCCGTTCTGTTCATGGATCATGCGCGGGACTTTCAGCAGACAGGCCGCCGACATGGCGGGAATGGTCGGATAGCCGCCAAAGCCCACGACCACGGCCGGGCGGTCGGCGCGAAACGCACGGATCGCCGCCAGAACGCCCGCACCGATGCGGAAGGGGACGGCAAGTTTCGCAGCGATCCCGCCACGCGCGGTGGTGGCCGAGCTGACCACCTCGCGCACCACCTCGGGGGGAAAGGCGCCGGCATAGCGGGCGCCGCGCTCATCGGTCGAAAGCTTGACCCGCCAGCCCTGCGCCAGCAGCGTCTCGGCCAGCGATTGCGCCGGAAACATATGGCCGCCGGTGCCCCCGGCGGCGATCAGGCAAAAAGGTGCGGCGGCGTTCATCCCCGGCCCCGTCCCAGAACGTCGCCCATCCGCCCCTGCGGACGCGCGCGGGTCAGCGCCAGCAGCATCCCCACCGCGATCCCCGAGGCGATCACCGACGAGCCACCATAGCTGACGAAAGGCAGCGTCATGCCCTTGGCGGGCAAAAGCCGCACCGCCACGCCCATGTTGATCAATGCCTGCACGCCGAAGGCGCAGGCGAGCCCGGTGCCGGCGATACGGACAAAGGGGTCGCGCTCATCCTGCAGGCGCAACAGCGAGCGCACGACGATGGTGCCGTAAAGCAGGATAATGGCGATGACCATGATCAGGCCGTATTCCTCGGCCGCGACAGCGATGATGAAATCGGTATGGGCGTCCGGCAGCGACCATTTCACCGTGCCCTCGCCCACGCCGACGCCAAAGAAGCCGCCCTCCTGAATGGCGTTCCAGGCATAGCCAAGCTGGGTGCGCGGATCGACATCGGCGATCAGAAAGCCGTCGATGCGGCGGGCAAAGTGGTCCGAGGCGCCATAGGCGAAAAACCCGCCCAGCACCGCCGCGCCCATTACCCCAAAGAGCAGCATCAGCGGCGCGCCGGCGATGAAATACATCACGCACCACGAAAACAGCACCAGCGAGGCCTGCCCGAAATCGGGCTGCAGCGCCAGAAGCACCACGGTCAGCGCCGCCAGCAGCGCCGAATAGGCGCGACCGGGCGGGCCGCCGACCTCTTGGCTCGCGGCCATGAACCACGCGCAGATGGCGACGAAACAGGGCTTCAGGAACTCGGACGGCTGGACGGACATGCCGCCGGGCAGCCGCAGCCAGCGCACCGCGCCCTTGCCGAAATCGGTGCCGACAAAGGGCAGCATCAGCACCACGATGAAGGCCGCGGCAAAGCCCAGCACCCCGATGCGCCGCACCATGCGCGGCGAAAAGGTCGAGACGACCAGCAGCGCCGCCAGCGCCATGGTGCCGAAAACCGCCTGCCGGATGACGTAGTAGAATTGTGGCTGCCCGTTCTTTTCGGCCAAGGGCACCGAGGCCGCCAGCCCCAGCAGCAGCCCGATGGCACAAAGCCCCAGCACACAGGCCAAGGACCAGCGGTCCACCGTGCGCCACCAGCGTGGAAGAATCGGGTCACCCGCCCGCACGGGCGTGGTGCCAAAGACCATCTCGGTCATGGGGTTACCGCCGTCACTGCCTCAATACATCGCCCGTTTGCCGGGTCTGAGGCGAATCATAGCGTGAATATATGGGCCGCGCTACAGCGGATTCGCCACCGGGGCCAGAAACGCCGTCCGGTCCTGCGCAGGGCGCATTCGCCTCAGGGCAGCCTGCTCAGGATGCCGGGCGCCGCGCCGCCACACAACGACACTGCCCCGCCGCCCGCCGCGACCAGCGCGAAATAGCCGCCCGCCACGATGATGTTCTTCAGGACCTCGGTCGCATTGCCGCGGTGCTCCGACCCGGCGATCAGCGGCGCGATCCTGGCGTCGCCGCCGCGCAGCTTCATCACCCCCAGACGATGAAGGCACCCCAGAAGCAGCCGCACCAGCGAAAGCCCCGTATGCATTCCAGCCCCTGTCGCGCGAATGGGGCAATGGTGATGCTGCCATGCGTCCCTTCACTGGGCGGGCGCCGACAGGTCAGTGCCGGGGACTTCCCTAAGCGCCCACATGCGCTTAACTAACCCCCGACGACAGAAGGAGCGCCCATGCTTTACAAGACCAAAGCCGAATGGCTGGCGGCACCGCGCAAGCGGGTGCTGTTTTTCGGCATGTCGGGTCTGGGCAAGACGCATCTGGCCTCGATGCTGCGCATGACCGGGGAATGGTTTCATTACTCGGTCGATTACCGCATCGGCACCCGCTACATGGGCGAGCTGATCGCCGACAACTTCAAGCGCGAGGCAATGAAGGTGCCGTTCCTGCGCGAATTGCTGCTGTCGGATTCGGTCTATATCGCCAGCAACATCACCTTCGAGAACCTTGCGCCCCTGTCCACCTATCTGGGCAAACCCGGCAGCGTGACCCGGGGCGGGCTGGAATTCGAGGAATACATGCGCCGGCAAGGCCAGCACCGCAGCGCCGAGATCGCAGCGCTGCTGGACAGTGGCCATTTCATCCGCCGGGCGCAGGAAATCTATAATCTGGGGAATTTCGTCTGCGATTCCGGCGGCTCGGTCTGCGAAGTGGTGGACCCCTATACCGCGCAGGATCCGGTGCTTGACGCGCTGGAACGCGAATTGCTGCTGATCTGGATCAAGGGCTCGGACGCCCATACCGAGGAACTGGTCCGCCGTTTCGACCGCGCGCCCAAACCCATGTATTACCAGCCCGATTTTCTGGACCGGGCCTGGACGGATTACCGCGTCGAAAAGGGTCTGCGCGAGGATCAGGTCAACCCTGACGACTTTATCCGCTGGACCTATGCCCGGGCGCTTGCCCATCGCCAGCCCCGATACGAGGCCATGGCCCGGCGCGGCGTGACGGTTCTGGCCGAGGAAGTCGCCGAGATCAGGACGCCCGAACAGCTGATCCAGCTGATCGGCAAAGCCATCGACAGAAAGGATGCATGATGCCCATTACCCTGCCCAATGATCTGCCCGCCTTTGACATCCTGTCGGATGAAGGCGTCATGGTCATGTCGCCGGGTCGTGCCGCCATGCAGGACATCCGGCCGCTGCGCATCGCGCTGCTGAATCTGATGCCGAAAAAGATCCAGACCGAGAACCAGTTCGCCCGGCTGATCGGCGCGACGCCCCTGCAGATCGATTTCCAGCTGATCCGCATGTCGGACCATGAAAGCCGCAATACCGCGGCCGATCACATGCAGTCCTTTTACCGCAAGTTTTCCGATGTCGAGGCCACGGGCGAGAAATTCGACGGCCTGATCATCACCGGCGCCCCGATCGAGCATCTGCCCTTTGAGGAGGTGACCTATTGGGACGAGTTGACGCGGCTGTTCGACTGGACGCAGACGCACGTGCATTCGACCTTTGGCGTCTGCTGGGGCGGGATGGCCATGGCATGGCATTTCCACGGGCTGAAAAAGCACGCGCTGGACCACAAGGCATTCGGCTGTTTCCGCCATCTCAATCTGGCGCCGGCAAGCCCCTATCTGCGCGGGTTTTCCGATGATGTGCTGGTCCCGGTCAGCCGCTGGACCGAGGTGCGCCAGCCCGAGGTCGATGCCGCCCCGGGGCTGAAGACGCTGATCGCCTCGGATCAGGCGGGGCCTTGCCTGATCGAGGATGCGGGCCACCGCGCGCTTTATGTGTTCAACCATTTCGAATATGACAGCACGACACTGAAGGACGAATACGACCGCGACGTGGCGGCCGGAAAAACCATCAATGTGCCGGTGAACTACTACCCCGATGACGACCCGTCCCAGCCCCCCAGCAACCGCTGGCGCAGCCACGCGCATCTGCTTTACGGCAACTGGATCAACGAGATCTATCAGACGACCGAGTTCGACCTGACAAAGATCGGCCGTTAGGGCGCCGGCGCGACAACCATGACGCCGACCACCCGCGCCAGCGGCACCATCCCCGGCCCGCCAAGCTCTTGGCCAATGCGGCTGTCCATGGCGTTGTCGCGATGGTCACCCATGACGAAGACATGCCCCGGAGGCACGGTCACTTCGGCCATGTCGTCGGTCATGCTGCCCGGCCCGGCATCCAGAACCTCGTAGCTGGCGCCGCCGGGCAACGTCTCGCGAAACCGCGCAATGGCGCAGGGGCCAGCACCTTCACAGTCCGCCACAGAACCCGCGCCATACGCCGGCATCTCGACATCGGCAAGCGGCTCCTGCCGGGCGGCCACACCGTCGATCACCGGCACCCCGGCCACCACGGCGATACGCTGGCCCGCTGCCGCGACGACACGCATCAGGTGATCGCCCCCGGCCCCGGTCTGGTACGAGATGACCGCCCCCGGCACCGCGCCCTTGGCCCCCAGCCTCACCCTCAGACAGGTTCCGGGCCGCAGCCCCGGCGCCATGGCCTCGCTCTGCTGACGATACATCTTTTCCTGTCCCAGCGCGCAAAGCGGGCATATGCACAGCCCCTGCGCAAAGGCCGCGCCGCCACCCGACGGCCCAAGCCCCGGCATCAGCGCCAACGCCAGCATGCCAACCATTCGCCTTGAGAGCATTGTCGCGCCTTGTCTCATTCCCGTTCCTGACCATAATCGCCAGCGTCACCCCATCACACAATGGCGGAACGTCAATGAGCCAGCAGCACGACCTGCCCTATGTGGGCGAGATCACCAGATACTTCGAGAAATCGGCCCCCAAGGCAATCCGCAAGGCCATCGAGAAAGCCGGCAAGGACGATATCCTCGACCCCTCATATCCTTACCGCGAGGAGATGAAGGGCAAGGAATACGACGCCCATATGGCCGGGCTGCAATTGCAGCTGGTGCGGCTGATGCATGACGTCATCCGGACGGGCAAGCGCCTCGTCGTGCTGTTCGAGGGCCGCGATGCCGCCGGCAAGGGCGGCACCATCGAGCGCGTGCGCGAGAACCTGAACCCGCGCTCGGCCTATATCGTCGCCCTGCCCAAGCCCGGCGAACGCGAAGCCGACCAATGGTATTTCCAGCGCTATACCGACTGGCTGCCCGCCAAGGGCGAGATCGCGCTGTTCGACCGCAGCTGGTACAATCGCGGCGTGGTCGAGCGGGTCTTCGGCTTTTCCAACGCTGCCGCACGCGAGACCTTTTTCCGCCAACTGCCCCCCTATGAGGACATGCTGGTCGATGACGGCATCATCCTGGTCAAGCTCTGGCTGAATGTGGGCCGGGCCGAGCAGCTCAAGCGCTTTCTTGACCGCGAAAAGGACCCGCTGAAGCAATGGAAGCTCAGCTCGATCGACGTGGACGGGCTGGGGAAATGGGACGATTACACGGCCGCCATCCGCGACACGCTCAGCCGCAGCCATAGCGGCATCGCGCCCTGGACGGTGATCCGCTCGGACGACAAGAAACGCGCCCGCATCGCCGCGATCCAGACCATCCTGCGCAGCGTCGATTTCGCCGGCCGCGACGACAGGCTGATCGGCACGCCCGATCCCAAAATCGCCGGCGGCCCGGATATTCTGGGGGTCTGAGCCATGCGCCGCCTGCTGGGCGTCCTGATCCTGCTGGCCGGCCTGCTGCCCGCTGCGGCGCAGGACCTGCCGCAATGGGAATCGGCCACGGTCAACGATTTCGCGGGGCTGCTGACCCCCGAGGACGCGACCGCGCTTGACCGCGCGCTCAGCGATCTGCGCGACGACACCGGCGTCGAGGGCACGGTGGTGACGCTGACCGACCGCGCGCGCTATGGCGGCGCGGACGGGCTGGAACCCTTTGCCACCCGGCTCTTCAACCATTGGGGCGTGGGCGACGCGCAGCGCAATAACGGCTTCATGCTGCTGGTGCTGACGGCCGACCGCGAGGCGCGGATCGAACTGGGCCGCGGCTATCAAAATGACGCCGATATCATCGCGCAGGACATCACGCGCAGGACCTTGCTGCCGGCCTTTCGCGACGGGCGCATGTCGCAGGGCATCCGCGACGGCACACAGGACATCATCAAGCATATCGTTCTGCCGACCACGCGCGGCGAAGCCGTGCAGCGCCCCGACGAGCCGCTGACCCCCAAGATCATCGGCTTCGGCATCTGGGCGGCGATCATGGCGCTGATCGGGCGCCATGTCTGGCGCCGCAACCGTTGCCCGCAATGCCACAGGCGCGATTTCACCACCTCGCGCAGCCCCCATCGCGAGGAATTGCCCGAGGGCGGCTATCGCGTCAGCTCCGATGACGTGACCCGCACCTGCCGCCATTGCGGCTGGAGCGGCACCCGGCAGCGCCCCAACCGCAACAGCATCTGGTATGGCGCCGACGGCACCCGCATCCGCAGCGAACGCAACTCACGATACGGCCCCGGCGGCGGCGGATCCTCGGGGTTCGGCGGCGGCTCGTCGCGGGGCGGCGGCGCTTCGGGGCGCTGGTAGCGATCGCTTGCCGACCCGTCGAAAGGACAGGCTTTTCCTCACGCAGCCGAGACTTGCGGGAAAAGACCTGCGCGGCTAGCGTTTCCTCAATCTGCCACATACCGAAAGGCCCCCGATGAAACTCCTGCGCTCTTCCGCCATCGCGCTGGTGCTTGCCGGCACCGCAATCAGCCTGCCTGCCCGCGCCGCCGATTCCGAGATGACCGTCTTCGACTGGGCCGGTTTCGAGGAACCGGTGATCTGGCAGGGCTATGTCGACAAGAATGGCGACGCCCCGACCTTCGCGCTTTATGGCGATGATGACGAAGCCTATCAGAAGCTCGCCTCGGGCTTCAAAGCCGATGTCGCGCATCCCTGCGCCCAGATGGTATCGAAATACCGCGATGCCGGGCTGATCGAGCCCTGGGACGTATCGAAAATCCCGGCCTTCGACACGATCGACCCGAAATTCCTGGATTCGCCGATCTTCAAGGACGATCAGGGCGTCTGGTATATCCCCACCGACTGGGGCGCGACCGCCGTCGCCTATAACACCGAAAACGTCCCGGCCGAGGACGTGGCCAGCCTGAACATCTTCATCGACCCGAAATATCAGGGCCGCACCTCGCTGCCCGATTCGGCCGATGACGTCTGGGCGCTGGCCTATCTGGCGACCGGCGTGACCGACTGGACCAAGGTGACCGACGAACAGTTCCAGGCCGCCGCCGACTGGCTGCGCAAGGCGCATCAGAACGTGAACGCCTATTGGGCCGATCCGGCGCAGCAGTCGCAACTGATGGCCTCGGGCGCGGTCGATGTCGCCTGGTCCTGGCAGGACGCCGTGGTCCTGCTGCAGAACGAGGGCTATCCCGTCGGGTTCCAGCGCGCGGCCAAGGAAGGCTCCTCGACCTTCTTCTGCGGCTTCATCAACCTCAAGGACGGGCCGGGCAAGGAAGACAAGGCCTATGACTTCATCAACGCCTGGCTCGCCCCCTCCGCCGCCAAGGGCCTTCTGGACACCATCGGATACGGCCATACCTCCAGCGCCGCCATGGAGACGATCAAGGACGAACAGGCGGTCAAGGACAACCTCTCGCCCATCGACGCCCCGATCCTCGCACAGACCCCGAACGACCCGGCACAGCGTGAAAAGCAGCTGGCCGAGTTCGAAAAGATCAAGGCCGGCTTCTGACCTGCCCTCACGCCCGGCGCGCCAATGCGCCGGCCCCAAAAAACAGGCGCGCGGCCCAACCCGGCCCGCGCCTTCTTTCATGCCCAAATATCCCCGGAGGGGTGAACCGGCCCCTTGGGGTCGGGAGGGGAACCAGAGGTTCCCCTGCTTTCCCCCGCCCGCATCCGGCACGCCACCTTGACGCTGCCCCCCCGCCCCCTTATCTTTCTTCTGCTCCCTCGGGAGCTATGGACATAAACGGCAGTTTTACTAGCTGGACTGGACTCGGCTGCGAAGCCGACACCTCCACCAAACTTCCCTTCGTTGGGGGCCTATGGGGGTGAAACAGGATCGACAGACTGTGAACGAGC
>JAGPGI010000085.1:3609-9246 GCA_018056045.1 Paracoccus sp. (in: a-proteobacteria) | reverse complement strand
GCCTTCGTCATGGTCTGGAAAGGCCGCCGCGACCACCCGAACAAGGCCGCTCTGGTCTGGTCGCTGGGCTGCACGGTTCTGGCCTTCTTTGGCGCCGGCGTCTGGGGCTTCCTGCATACGCTGCACGGGGTGAACTACTATACCCACGGCACCCAGATCACCGCCGCGCATGGGCACCTGTCCTTCTATGGCGCCTATGTCTGCCTGGTGCTGGCCATGGTCACCTTCGTGATGCCAATCATGAAAAACCGCGACCCCTACAATCAGGTCCTGAACATGGCAGCCTTCTGGCTGATGTCCTCGGGCATGGTGTTCATGACGGTCACGCTGACCTTTGCGGGCGCCATCCAGACCCATCTGCAACGGGTCGAGGGCGACTTCTTCATGGATGTGCAGGACGGGCTGACGCTGTTCTACTGGATGCGCTTCGGCGCCGGTCTGGCGGTGGTCGTCGGTGCGCTGCTCTTCATCTATGCGGTTCTGTTCCCGCGTCGTGAAGTCGTCGATGCCGGCCCCGTGCAACGCCACAAGGACGGCCATCTTGAGGCCGCGGAGTGAATACCATGAACGCGCATGCGAAAACCAATCTGAAAGGGGCGGCTGACGCCCCTTTCTACCTGCCCGGCGCCGACGAGATCGCCGTCTTCGAGGCCGCCGCCGCCAATGACCTGCCCGTCCTGCTGAAAGGCCCCACGGGCTGCGGCAAGACCCGTTTCGTCGCCCATATGGCGGCGCGGCTGGGCCGGCCGCTTTATACCGTCGCCTGCCATGACGACCTGTCGGCGGCCGACCTGATCGGGCGCTATCTGCTGAAGGGCGGCGAAACCGTCTGGACCGATGGCCCGCTGACCCGCGCCGTGCGCGAGGGCGCGATCTGCTATCTCGACGAGGTGGTCGAGGCGCGCAAGGACGTGACCGTGGTCCTGCACCCCTTGACCGACGATCGCCGCATCCTGCCCATCGACCGCACCGGCGAGGAACTGGTGGCCGCGCCCGGCTTCATGCTGGTCGCTAGCTACAACCCCGGCTATCAGAACATCCTGAAGACCCTGAAACCCTCGACCCGGCAGCGGTTCCTGGCGCTGGAATTCGACTTTCCCGAACCCGCCCGCGAGGTCGAGATCGTGGCCCGCGAAAGCGGCCTTGACCGGGACCGCGTCACCGCGCTGGTGCGGCTGGCCGGCAAGATCCGCGGCCTCAAGGGGCAGGATCTGGAAGAGGGCGTCTCGACCCGGCTCGTGGTCTATGCCGCGTCGCTGATCCAGCAGGGCATGGGCGTCGAGCGCGCCATCGAGGCGGCGATGATCGAGCCCTTGACCGATGACGCGGAAACCAAGCGCGGGCTGCGCGACCTTTCTGCCGCGGTCTTTGGCTAGGGGGCCGCGCGATGGGTCTTGATCTGGAACCCTGGGAGCCCGAGGAAACCGTCGGCAAGATCTGGCACGCCTGGGCGACCAGTTTCGACGCGCCTCAGGAATTCGCCGATCAGTCGGTGGCGCTGACCGAGGTCACGGCCCGCATCGCGGTGCTGTTTCGCGGCCTTGGCGGCGCCCCTTCGGTCGAGATCAGGCCCGCCGCGGTCCAGACCTCGCATCACCGCATCAGCTGGCGGCGCAAGCTGGGCACGGATGCCGAAACCGTGCCCGCCGCCAGTTTCGACGGCGAGGTGCTGCGCCTGCCAGAAAGCCTGTCGGTGCTGCCCTCGCGTCAGGCCAATGGCGCGCTTTACCTGTGGCTGGCGGCCTGCGCCGCCCATGAACACCGCCCCGCCCCGCAGGAGGACCCGCTGGCGCGCGATCTGGCCGCCATCGGCGCCGCGCGGCGCGCGGTTCAGGCCACGCTTGAGGACGCGCCGGGCCTGTCGGGCCTGTATCACGGGCTGGCCGCGATGGTGCTGAAACTGCGCCCGACCACCGGCCTGCCCCCGGCCGAGGCCAATGTCGAGGCGCTGATCCGCCACAGCCTTGGCGATCCCGCGCCGCTGTCGCCCCTGTCGCAGCAATGGCTGGCCATGCTGGACGCGCCCGATGTGCGCGCGCCGCGCGGCTATCACCCGATGCGGCCGGTGGCGCTCTGGCCCGATTTTGCCGCCGCCGCCACGACGGATGCCGCCAGCGAGGCCGAACAGGCCGATGGCGTGGCGGCCGAATATGACAATCAGCGCATGTTCCGCGCCCAGCGTCGCAAGTCCGACCAGCCCAACCGGCGCGACAGCCTGATCCTGCACAAGTTCGAGGCCCTGCTGAGCTGGGCCAACCTGATGAACCTCAACCGGCATGTCGACGATGATGACGAGGATGACGCGAAGAAGGCGGCAGAGGATCAGGAAGAACTGGGCCTTGGCCAGATTTCAAAGGCACCCGCGACGCGTCTCAAGCTGCATCTCGATCTTGCGCCCGAGGATGCGGATCTTGAGGCGGTCGCCGGCATTCACACCTATCCCGAATGGGATGCAAGGCGCGGGCGCTACCTGCCCGACCATGTGCGCGTGCTGGAAAACCATGCCGCCGAGGATCCAGAGGCCGAGCTGACCCGCGACGCCGCCGCCCAGCGCCGGATCCGCGCCGTGCGCCGCCAGTTCGAGGCCCTGCGCCCCGGCCGCGTCACCACCACCGGCCATCGCGACGGCGAGGAACTGGACAGCGACCTGACCGTGCGCGCCGCCGCCGACCTGATCGCCACCGGCCAGGGCAGCGACCGCATCTGGCGCCAGTCGCGCCCGCAGGCGCGCAATCTGGCGGTGTCGATCCTGCTCGACGTGTCGCGCTCGACCGAAAGCGCGGTGACGGGCCGGCCGGTGATCGAGATCGAGCGCGAGGCCCTGACCGCGCTGGCCTGGGGGCTGGACGCCTGCGGCGACAGCTTTGCCATCAACGCGTTCTCGTCTCTCAAACGCGACCGCGTGTTCCTGAGCGCCTGCAAGAGCTTTGACGAGCCGATGAACCGGGCCATCGAATACCGGCTGGCAAGCCTGCGGCCGCGTTTCTACACCCGGCTCGGGGCGGGCATCCGCCATGCCTCGAAAGGGCTGTCGGGACAGGCCGCCAAGCGCCGGCTTTTGCTGGTCATCACCGATGGCAAGCCCAACGATCTGGACCATTACGAGGGCCGCCACGGCATCGAGGACAGCGCCCGCGCCGTGCGCGAGGCCCGCATGAAGGGCCATGCCGTGCATGGCATCACCGTGGATCGGGACGCAAAGATCTGGTTTCCGCGCATCTTCGGTCAGGGCGGCTTCTCGCTGATCCCGCATCCCGACCACCTGCTGACGGCGCTGCCGGCGATCTACCGGCAACTGGTGGGCGGATGACCGCCCCCCCGCCCCCGGCCTGCCGCGCTGGCTCAGTCCATCGCCAGCAGCCGAAGGGCGCTGATATCGTCGATCTCGGCCTTGTTGGCATCGACCCGGACGCCATGTTCGCGCAGCCGGGCAAAGGCGCGCGACAGGCTTTCGGGCTGCATGCCCAGATGGCCGGCGATCAGCCGCTTGTTATAGGGCAGGTTGACCTCGCAGGAGCCCTGCTCGAGATCGGTCAGATCGGCCAGGAACTGCGCCACGCGCTGCAAGCCGGTATGGGCCTTGAGCCGTTCGATCTGGTCGATCAGCCCCTGCAGATGCACGAAGGTCGAGGCCAGCATGCGAATGGCGAATTCCTGATTTTCCAGCAGGAATTGCCGCAGCCGCACGCCGTCGATCTGCAAAAGCGTGCAATCCGAAATCGCCTCGGCGCTGACCGGATAGGGTTCGCCCCTCAGCACCATCGCCTCGGCAAAGCTGCGGTTGCGGCCCATGATCGTCACCACCGCCTCGTTTCCGCTGGGCGTCATGCGCGACAGCTTGACGTAGCCGCTCAGCACGATCAACACCGACCGCGCGACATCGCCCTGCACGAAGATCGTCTCGCCCTCGCGATATGAGCGGCGCACGGAATCCTTGAGCAGGTTTTCCCGCATGTCTTCGCTCAGGCCGTTGAGCAAGACGGATTTCTTGACCGCCTCGGGCAAGGGCGACTTCATGGGCCAGGGTCCTTCCGTTGGCGACGCAATATTTTTGCATGCCCGGCAGCCGAGCGAAAGCGCCAAAATGGCAAGGCCGGACCGCCACTTCCGGCAGGAACCCTTGGAGGTCCAGCGGGTTGCGTCTGGTGAGCACGGGATCGACGCGGGTAACGGACGGAGGATGACATCATGCAGCCACTGACCAGCGGCGGGATCAGCTATGCGCTTGCGGGCGCGACCCGCGACACCGCGCCCCAGCAGGTCCTGGACGACCATGCCCGGGCGCTTTTCGGACTGTTTCTGGAGCGCGAGCGGGATTTCGGCTTCAACCCCGATGTGGTGACCGAATATCCCGATGTCGCCGACCCCGAGAGCAGCGCCTTTCTGGCCGATCCGCTGACCGTCATCGCCCGGCACCGCGCCGCGCTGGCGCAATCGGGCGCGCCGGTCAGCCGCGTGATGGTGCTGACCACCTATGCCGACCGGCTGGGCCCGGTGCTGACGGCGGCGGGCTACCGGATGCAGTCCATCGACATGCCCGCCGGCCCCGACCACACCGCCGCCTTTATCCACGATTTCCCCGAGGCCGGCCCCGGCCGCACGCTTTACCTTGAAGCGGTGAACGAGGCCGACGAAAAGATCCGTCCGGGCTTTGCACTGACCATGCGCGATGCTTCGGGGCGGCTTTGCGGGGGGGCCAGCGGATCGCTGCATGCCCGCGACGGACGGCTTTACGCCTATCTGGCGACGATGACGATCATGGCCGGCCTGCCGCCGGGCACCGGCACGAAACTGGCGGGCGCGATGCTGGATTTCCTGCGCGGGCTGGGGGTTTCGACCGTGCATCTGGGCACGCAGACGGCGGGGCCCTTCTATGAACAGGTCGGCTTTCGCGTCACCCATCGCCTGATCCCCGAATTGCGCAGCCGCCGGGGCAAGGATGGACGCATCATCCCCCATGATCTGGTCATGCTGGAGATGGATCTCTAGCGCCTAAAGAAAGCTTTGCGGGTCGATATCGACGGCCAGCCGCAGGTTCGTGGGCGCCTTGGGTGCCAGGGCCAGCCATTGCGAGATCGCGGCCTGCACCGGCGCCTGCCGGGCCGCGTGGATCAACATGCGGACCCGGTAGCGGCCCCGCACACGGGCGATGGGCGCGGGCGCCGGTCCCCACAGCTCGGCCCTGATGGCCTGCAGGGGGGCAGCGCGGCGGGCCAGCGCATGGGCGTAATCCTCGACCACGGGCTGGTCGGGATGGGACAGAATGATCCCCGCCAGCCGCCCATATGGCGGCATGCCGGCGGCTTGGCGCCCGGCGGCCTCGGCGTCCCAGAACGCCTCGTCCTGCCCGGACAGGATCGCCCGGATCACCGGATGGTCGGGCTGATAGGTTTGCAAAAGCGCCAGCCCCCGCGCCTCGCCGCCCTCGCGTCCGGCGCGGCCGGCAACCTGCCGCATCAGCTGGAATGACCGCTCGGCCGCGCGCAGATCGGCGCCTTGCAGGCCCAGATCGGCGTCGATCACCCCCACCAGCGTCAGGCGCGGGAAATTGTGCCCCTTGGCGACCAGCTGGGTGCCGATGATGATGTCGGTCTCGCCGGCGCCGATCTCGCTGATCGCCTGTTTCAGCGCCCGGGC
>JAGPGI010000085.1:0-3509 GCA_018056045.1 Paracoccus sp. (in: a-proteobacteria) | reverse complement strand
CCCAGATCGGCAAAGGGCAGGAACAGGGCCGAGCGCGCGCCCACCACCATGCCGACATGGTTTTGCGCGGCCATGGTCCACAGCCGGCGCCGTTCGCCCCGGGTGATGCCGGAATGCCATTCGCCGGGACGCGCGCCGAACCGCGCCTCGACCCGGTTCAGGAACTCGGCCGACAGCGCGATTTCGGGCAGCAGCACCAGCGCCTGCCGGCCCTGACGCAGGCATTCGGCGACGGCCTCCAGATAGACCTCGGTCTTGCCCGAGCCGGTGACCCCGCGCAAAAGCGTGGTGCCATAGGCGCGGGTCCGCATGGCGGCGCGCAGGCGCAGGGCCGCCTCGGCCTGATCGGGAGCAAGGGGTTTGCCGGGCAGATCCGGGTCCAGGCGCGGATAGGGCAGATCGCGCGGCGCCAGCGTCTCGGCCAGCGTGCCGGCCTTGACCAGTCCCTGCACCACGCCGGCGCTGACGCCGGCCAGCTGCGCCAGTTCACCCGGCGCAAAGCCCGCGCCGCCGTGATCGTCGATCACCCGCAGCACGGCGGCGCGGGCATCGGTCATCCGTTCGGGCGGCGGGCCGGCCCGATGGATGACCCGCCGCGCCGAGGGCGGCTGATCCAGATCGGGCGCCCGCGTCGCCATGCGCAGCATCAAGGGCATCGGCGTCAGCGTGTATTCCCCCATCCGGGTCAGGAATTCGATCATCTCGGGCGCCAGCGGCGGCGCATCGACCAGCCGCGCCACCGGTCGCAACCGCGCCGGATCGAAATCGCCCAGACCCGGCCCCCAGACCGCCCCCATCACCCGCCGCGGCCCCAAGGGCACGACGACAAGCTGGCCCAGCCGCACGCCCCCCTCGGGCGCAAGATAGTCAAGGATGCCAACCACCTCTTGCGTCAGCACCGCGATGCGCGCGCCATGGGGATAGAATAGCGGCGCCTCGGGCATGGTCAGAAGCCGGGCTGTCCGAACAGCAGGGCCGCGCTGCCCATCGCAAAGACCGCAGCCGGGTTCGAGGCCGCGATCGCGGCCGGGATGAGCGCGATCAGCAGGTCAAGAAAACTCGTCGGCTCAACAATCATGGCATTTCTCCGGTCGGAAAACACAAGGCCTGCTTGTGCCACGACCCTGCCCCATGCCGCAAGCCGGCCAAGCTGGACAGGAAGGCAGGCTTCACCCGCCCGCCATTCTGCGCTAGACCTTTGGGCGAACCGACAACAGGGACGCCGATGACCAGCGACGCACAAGCCGAAACCCTGTCCGAGGACGAGCGCGCCCGCCTTCTGGCCCGGCCCGAACTGATCCTGTCCGACCGCGACCTGATGCGCGCCCTGATCGGCGCCCGCGAAACCGAGATCGGCGAGAACGTGATCGACATTCGCGGCCGCGCCATGCAGGCGCTGGAAACGCGGCTGGACCGGCTGGAAAGCACGCATGAATCGGTGATCTCGACCGCCTATGAAAACCAGACCGGCATGCATACCGTGCATCGCGCCGTGCTCTCGCTGCTGGAGCCGATGGATTTCGAGGGTTTTCTGGAAAATCTGGAAACCACCGTCGCGCCGATCCTGCGCGTCGAGACGCTGCGGCTGGTGATGGAAACCGGCGGCACCCTGCCCGAACCCGAAAGCTCGGGTCCCCTGGTCATCGTCCCCGAGGGCACGATTGCCGGGCTGATCTCGGGCGGGCGGCGGATGCCGCGCGGCGACGATATCGTGCTGCGCCGCGCGGCCGCAGAGACCCTGCCCATCCATGCCGAGACCCGCGCCCCCATCCGCTCCGAGGCGCTGCTGCCGCTGGATCTTGGCCCCGGCCGGCGGCCGGCGCTGCTGCTGATCGGCTCGGCCGATACCGGGCGCTTCAACCCGGCGCAGGGCACCGATCTGCTGCGTTTCTTCGGCCAGGCCTTCCGGTTGGTCCTGCTGTCCTGGCTGCGGCAATGACCGCGGGGGCCAGGCCGCCGGAACTCCCGCTGGCGCTGGCCCCGGTGATGTCAGAGGCGCTGACGCGCTGGCTGGACAGCGAACGCGCCGCCCGCGACCGCTCGGACCACACGATCCGCGCCTATCAGGCGGATCTGCTGGCGTTTCTGTCCTTTCTTGGCAGCCATCACGGCGCCCCTGCCCTGCCCGCGACGCTGGCCGGGCTGACCCAGACCGACATGCGCGCCTTTGCCGCCGCCGAACGCGGCCGTGGCCTGTCCGCGCGATCACTGGCGCGCAAGCTGTCGGCCACGCGCAGCTTCATCCGCTGGATGTCGGACCGCCACGGCTTTGACGCCTCAAAGGCGCTGGCCTCGCGCGGGCCGAAATACACCCGCTCGCTGCCCCGGCCGCTTGCGCCCGAACAGGCCCGGGACCTGCTCGATCTGGCCGCCAGCACCCATCCCGAGCCATGGATCGCCGCCCGCGACATGGCGGTGCTGACGCTGCTTTACGGCTGCGGGCTGCGGATTTCCGAGGCGCTTTCGCTGAACGGCGCCGACTGGCCCCTGCGCGAGGCGCTAACCATCCGCGGCAAGGGCGGGCGCGAAAGACAGGTGCCGGTCCTGCCCGTGGCCCGCGACGCGATCCAGACCTATCTGCACCTTAGCCCCTATCCGCTGGAGCGCGACGGTCCGCTGTTTCGCGGCGCGCGCGGCAAAAGGCTGGGCCAGCCGGCAATCTCGGGGGCGATGCGGCTGTTGCGGCAGGGGCTGGGCCTGCCGCCCACGGCAACACCGCATGCGCTGCGCCATTCCTTCGCCACGCATCTTCTGGCAGCGGGGGGCGATCTGCGCACCATCCAGGAGCTTCTGGGCCATGCCAGCCTGTCGACAACGCAGGTCTATACCGGGGTCGATGACGCCCATCTTCTGGCGGTCTATCGCGCCGCCCATCCCCGCGCCTGACGCGCCCTTTCTTCTTCATCCAAATATCCATGCCGCCCGCGCCACAGGCGCCACCTTTACAATTCCCGCAGGGCAGATCATCAAACCGGCATGTTCGAGCTTTCCCTTGATCTTGTGCTGATGCTGGTGGCCGCGGCTTTCGCGGCCGGTTTCGTCGATTCCATCGCCGGAGGCGGCGGGTTGATCACCGTGCCCGCGCTGCTGCTGGCGGGGCTGCCGCCCGCGCAGGCGCTGGCCACGAACAAGGTTCAGGGCGTATTCGGCGCCGCCACCGCCGCCCTGTCCTATGCAAGGCGCGGCCTTGTCGATCTGCATCAGCAAAAGACCGAGGCCATCGTCGCCTTTGTCGCCGGCCTCTGCGGGGCGCTGATGGTGTCATGGATCCCGACCAAGGCGCTCAGCTACGGGCTGCCGGTGGTGCTGATCGGGATTGCGGTGTTTTTCGCGCTGAAGCCCGGCCTTGACGACACCGACCGCGTCCGGCGCATCTCGCCCGCCGTCTTCACTGCCACATTCGTGCCGGCCATCGCCTTTTACGACGGGCTTCTGGGGCCGGGCACGGGGGCGTTCTTCATGCTGGGTTTCGTCATGCTGGCGGGCTACGGCATCCTCAAGGCCACGGC
>JAGPGI010000442.1 GCA_018056045.1 Paracoccus sp. (in: a-proteobacteria) | reverse complement strand
CGATCTCGGTATCCATGCTTTCGATCAGGGTGAAACCCTGATCGGGGGCGGGGCCCGCATCCAGCCGCACCGGGCCCGACAGATTGGTCAGGGCCGGGGTCAGGGCCTCAAGCGGCAAGACCTGCACCTCGTTGCCAAGGGCGGCCCGCACCTCACCCGAGAACTTGGCCGGATTGGTGAAAATGGCGACATGGCCGTTTTCCTCGATGATGGCAAAGCCCTGCACGACCGGGTTCCTGGGAATGTCGGCGCCGCGGATGTTCAACAGCCAGGACAGGGAATCGGCCTGGGTCAGCACGGCGGCATGCTGGCCGGCCTTGCGCAGATCGGCGGCGATGCGGGCGCGCTTTTCGGCCGCGGGCTCGCCCGCCAGCGCGTCGGGCCACAGCCGCACCGGCCCCACCGGCGCCTCGGGCTGGTCGGGCCAGATCGTATCGACCGGGTTCACGGCCTGCGCGATCAGCGCGATGCCGGACCCCGCCAGTGCCTTTTCCAGTTCGGTGATTTCGCGCCGGGTATGCAGCCATGGGTCATAGCCGATGCGGCCACCCTCGGGCAGGGCCTCGGCCAGCCAGATCGCGGGCTTGGTCTCGGGCCAGTTGACGGGGGTGAAATGGGCCAGATCCACCTCGGATTTCACCTGCACACGATAGCGGCCATCGACAAACACCCCGGCCTGATCGGGGGTGACGATGCAAAAGCCGGCGCTGCCGGTAAAGCCGGTCAGCCATGCCAGCCGCGCATCGCGGGCCGCAACGTATTCGCCCTGATGCGCATCCGCGCGCGGCACCATGAAGCCGTCCAGATCGCGCCGCGCCAGTTCGCGGCGCAGATCGGCCAGTCGCGGCGGGTGGATTTCGGGCGAGGACTTGCTGTCAAAGCTTTGAAACATCGTCTTTCCGGGGTTTTGCGTCAAAAGATCAGGCGGTGCCGCGACCAAGCGTGCGGGCGGCCTCGGGCAGGCTGCGGGCCAGCCCGTCGGCCACCGCCTCGGCGCTGCGGCGATGGTGGAAGTCCGTGGCAACCCGCGCCCGCGAAGCCGCGGCCAGCCGCTGGGCATAGGCCGGATCGGCGACAAGGCCGGCGATCTCGGTGGCCATCACCTTGGGCTCTTCGGGCGGCACAAGGATTGCATCGCGCCCCGAGGTGATCAGTTCGTGATTGCCGCCGACATCGGTGACGACCACGGGCATTTCCATCGCCATCGCCTCCATGATCGCGACCGAGATCCCCTCGTTGAGGCTGGCCAGCGCGAAGATATGCGCGGCCTCAAGCCCGTCGCGAACGCGGGTTTCGCTGACCGCGCCCAAAAGCGTGACGGCATCATTCAGACTTTTGGCGTCGATCAGCGCCTGCAATTGCCGGTGATAGCCCGAGCCGCCCTGTTCGTCCTCGCCGGCGATTTCCAGCCGGGCGTCGATACCCTGATCACGCAGGATGCTGACGCTTTCGATCAGATGGTCATGGCCCTTGACGGCATTCAGCCGCCCGCAGCTGAAGATGCGGACCGGACCGCCGGGGGCCGGGGGCCGCCAGGGGGTGCTGCGTTTGATCTGCTCCAGATCGACGCCCATCGGGGCGATATTGATGATCTCGGGCGCGTCGCCGGCCAGTTCGCGATCGACCACCCCCGCCAGCAGGCGCGAGATGATGGTGGCGAAGCGGGCATGGCGCCATTTCTGGCGCTGGTTCGGGCCGTAGCCCTCCAGCGTCGGGCCGTGCAGGGTCAGGCTGTAGCTGGGCCCGCCAAGCCGTTCGGCCAGCATGGCGATATTGGCGCTGTCGGCGCAGGAATGGACATGGACATGGGTCCAGCCCTGTTCGCGGGCGATGCGTTTCAGCCGCGCGCCCATGCCCAGCAGGGCCAGCATCCGTGCCCGGCCCTTGATCCCGCCCGAGGTCTCGGCGGTCAGTGCCGCGCCCAGACCCCGTGCCCAGCCGGCAGGCCCCGCACGCAGGAACTCCGTGGCCATTCCCAACCCCTCGCCGCTGAGCGGCAGCAGATAGCGGGTCCGGGCCTGCGCATCCGCCGCCCAGCTATGCGAGGCGACCGCGCGCGGCGGTGGCCGGGTCGAAATCAGGTCGGCCTCGATCCCCAGTTCGGCCAGCGCCTGCCGCTCTCGCCACAGGAAGATATGGGTCTGGCCAGGAAACTCGGGAATGAAAAAACCAATGCGCAGCACGAAATGCCCTTTGTCTGCGGGATGCCCGCACCCTGCTTCACCAAAATTGGTGACACGGGGCAGGGGCGGAAATCAAGCGATCCGAAAGGACAGGCTTAACCCGTCCGACGCATGTTCATGGCGCGGGCGCGCTTTCTGGGGTCGGCCTCGAACAGGGCGGCAAGCTGTTCGGTCATGGCGCCGGCAAGCTGCTCGGCATCGGTGATCGTCACCGCGCGCTGGTAATAGCGGGTCACGTCATGGCCGATGCCGATGGCCAGAAGTTCGACCTGCCGTTTCCGCTCGATCATGGCGATCACGTCGCGCAGGTGCTTTTCCAGAAA
This sequence comes from Paracoccus sp. (in: a-proteobacteria), assembly GCA_018056045.1. Taxonomy (GTDB): domain Bacteria; phylum Pseudomonadota; class Alphaproteobacteria; order Rhodobacterales; family Rhodobacteraceae; genus Paracoccus. Next base: position 353 of record JAGPGI010000442.1, on the reverse strand, counting down.
ATTCGCCGGATTGACCGAGAGCGTGGAATCGTCGACCGGCGCGCCGTCTGAAATGACCATCAGGATGCGGCGCTGTTCGGGGCGGCGGACCAGCCGCCGATGCGCCCATTCCAGCGCCTCGCCGTCGATGTTTTCTTTCAGCAGGCCCTCTTTCATCATCAGGCCCAGATTGGGGCGCACCCGCCGCCACGGCGCGTCGGCGCCCTTGTAGATGATGTGGCGCAGATCGTTCAGGCGGCCGGGATGGGCGGGGCGGCCATTGGCCAGCCATTTCTCGCGCGATTGGCCGCCTTTCCAGGCGCGGGTGGTAAAGCCAAGGATCTCGACCTTGACCTGCGACCGTTCCAGCGTGC
>JAGPGI010000441.1 GCA_018056045.1 Paracoccus sp. (in: a-proteobacteria) | reverse complement strand
AGATCAAGGCGCGAACAGTTAGAATTACCCCCGGAGGCAATCCCATGAACGATCAATCCCCCAACTCCGCCTTCCATGACTCGAGCTTCCTGCAAGGTCACAACGCGGCCTATGTCGAGCAGCTTTACGGCCAGTGGGCCCAGAACCCGGCCGCCGTCGATGCGGCCTGGGACGCGTTTTTCCGCGGCCTCGGTGACGAGGAAGGCACCGTCACCCGCGAGGCCAAGGGTGCAAGCTGGCAGCGCGGCGACTGGCCGCCGGTGCCCTCGGACGACAATACCGCCGCGCTGACCGGCGAATGGCCGCAAAGCAGCAAGGCCGAGGCCAAGGCCGCGCTGGACAAGATCGCCGGCAAGGCCGCCGAGAAAGGCGTCAGCCTGACCGACGAGCAGCTCAAGCGCGCCGTTCTGGACAGCGTCCGCGCCATCATGCTGATCCGCGCCTTCCGCATCCGTGGCCATCTGCATGCCGATCTGGACCCGCTGCACATGCGCGAGATCCCCGATACCGGCGAGCTGAACCCGGCGACCTATGGCTTTACCGCCGCCGATCTGGACCGCCCGATCTTCATCGACAATGTGCTGGGGCTGCAGATCGCCTCGGTCCGCCAGATCGTCGATCTGATGAAGCGCACCTATTGCGGCACCTTCGCGCTGCAGTTCATGCATATCTCGGACCCTGAACAGGCCGCCTGGCTGAAAGAGCGCATCGAGGGTTACGGCAAGGAAATCGCCTTCACCCGCGAAGGCCGCCGCGCCATCCTCAACAAGCTGGTCGAGGCCGAGGGCTTCGAGAAGTTCCTGCATGTCAAATACATGGGCACCAAACGCTTTGGCCTTGACGGCGGCGAGGCGCTGATCCCGGCGATGGAGCAAATCATCAAGCGCGGCGGCGCGCTTGGCGTGAAAGAGGTCGTGGTCGGCATGCCGCACCGGGGCCGCCTGTCGGTGCTGGCCAATGTGCTGAACAAACCCTACCGCGCCATCTTCCACGAATTCCAGGGCGGCAGCTACAAGCCCGAGGATGTGGACGGCTCGGGCGACGTGAAATACCACCTCGGCGCCAGCTCGGACCGCACCTTTGACGAAAACACCGTGCACCTGTCGCTGACCGCGAACCCCAGCCACCTCGAGGCGGTCGATCCGGTGGTGCTGGGCAAGGCCCGCGCCAAGCAGGACCAGCTGTCCGATCAGGCCGAACGCAAGGCGGTGCTGCCGATCCTGCTGCACGGGGACGCGGCATTCGCCGGTCAGGGCATCGTCGCGGAATGCTTCCAGCTTTCGGGCATTCGCGGCCACCGCACCGGCGGCACCATCCATATCGTGGTGAACAACCAGATCGGCTTCACCACGGCGCCGCATTTCAGCCGCACCTCGCCCTATTGCACCGATATCGCGCTGATGGTCGAGGCGCCGATCTTCCACGTCAATGGCGATGACCCCGAGGCCGTGGTCCATGCCGCGCGCGTCGCCACCGAATTCCGCCAGCGCTTCCACAAGGACGTGGTTCTGGACATCATCTGCTATCGCCGCTTCGGTCACAACGAAGGCGACGAGCCGATGTTCACCAACCCCGCGATGTACAAGCAGATCAAGGGTCACAAGACCACGCTGCAACTTTACACCGAACGTCTGGTCAAGGACGGGCTGATCCCCGAGGGCGAGATCGAGGACATGAAGGCCGCCTTCCAGTCGCATCTCAACGACGAGTTCGAGGTGGGCAAGAACTTCAAGCCCAACAAGGCCGACTGGCTGGACGGCAAATGGTCGGGTCTGGCCACCGAGGGCGAGGAATACCAGTCCGGCCAGACCGGCATTACCCCCGAAACCATGGCCGAGATCGGCACCGCGCTGACCCGCGCCCCCGACGGCTTTGACATGCACAAGACCGTCGGCCGCCTGCTGGACGCGAAAAAGCAGATGTTCGAGACCGGCAAGGGCTTTGACTGGGCGACCGGCGAGGCGCTGGCCTTTGGCTCGCTTCTGGTCGAGGGGCATCCGGTGCGCCTGTCGGGTCAGGATTCGACCCGCGGCACCTTCAGCCAGCGTCATTCCGCCTTTGTCGATCAGACCACCGAGGAACGCTATTATCCGCTGAACCACATCCGGGGCGGGCAGGCGCGTTACGAAGTGACCGACTCGATGCTGTCGGAATATGCGGTGCTGGGTTTCGAATACGGCTATTCGCTGGCCGAGCCGAACACCCTGACCCTGTGGGAGGCGCAGTTCGGCGATTTCGCCAATGGCGCCCAGATCATGTTCGACCAGTTCATCAACTCGGGCGAAAAGAAATGGCTGCGCATGTCGGGCCTCGTGGTGCTGATGCCGCATGGCTATGAAGGTCAGGGCCCCGAGCATAGCTCGGCCCGGCTGGAGCGCTGGCTGCAGATGTCGGCCGAGGACAACTGGATCGTGGCGAACTGCACGACGCCGGCGAACTATTTCCACATCCTGCGCCGCCAGCTCAGCCGGCCGTTCCGCAAGCCGCTGATCCTGATGACGCCGAAATCCCTGCTGCGCCACCCGCTTGCGGTTTCGACGGCCGAGGATTTCCAGACCGGATCGACCTTCCACCGGGTGCTGTGGGACGACGCGCAGCGCGGCAATTCCAAGACCGAACTGGTCGCGGATGACAAGATCAAGCGCGTGGTGATCTCTTCGGGCAAGGTCTATTTCGACCTTCTGGCCGCGCGTGACGCGGCCGGCATCGACGATGTCTACCTGATGCGTCTGGAACAGTTCTATCCGTTCCCGGCGCAGTCGCTGACCCGCGAGATGGGCCGCTTCAAGGACGCCGAAATCGTCTGGTGTCAGGAAGAGCCCAAGAACCAGGGCGGCTGGAGCTTTGTCGAGCCGAACCTGGAA
>JAGPGI010000084.1 GCA_018056045.1 Paracoccus sp. (in: a-proteobacteria) | reverse complement strand
TGTTGACCGATGCCCCCGGTCAGCAGGGTGCCATGGCCGAAATCCGACTGCCGCGCGAGCGTCAGCCGGTGCGCTTGCCGGTCCGCCGCCAGAAACTGGATCAGGAAACTGTGAAATGAGTGATATTCTTATCGTTGATGATGAGCGCGACATTCGCGAACTGATTTCGGACATTCTGCGTGACGAAGGCTACGCGACAAGGCTTGCCGCCAATTCCGACGAGGCGGTGGCCGAGCTGAACGCGGGCGAGCCGGCGCTGATGATCCTGGATATCTGGCTGAAGGACAGCAAGATGGACGGGATCGACATCCTCAAGCAGGTCAAGCGCAACAACCCGGACGTGCCGGTGGTGATCATCTCGGGGCATGGCAATATCGAGATCGCGGTCGCGGCGATCAAGCAGGGCGCTTACGACTTCATCGAGAAGCCCTTCAATATCGACCAGCTTCTGGTGGTGATCCGCCGCGCGATGGAGGCCTCGCGCCTGCGGCACGAGAACTCGACCCTGAAACGCGGCGAGACCCGCGCGGCCGAGATGCTTGGCAGTTCCGCCGCCTTCCGGCGCTTGCGCGAACAGCTCGACAAGGTGGCGAAATCCAATGGCCGGGTGATGCTGACCGGCGAGCCGGGGGCCGGCAAGGAGATCGCCGCGCGCTTCATCCATGCGCAAAGCCCGCGGGCGCGCGAGCCCTTCGTCACCGTGCCCTGCGCCACCATCGAGCCCGATCACATGGAGGAGGTGCTGTTCGGCCGCGAAACCGAGGGCCGGGGCATCGAGCCGGGCCTGCTGGAACAGGCCCATGGCGGGGTGATCTATTTCGACGAGGTCGCCGACATGCCGCTGGGCACGCAGCCCAAGATCCTGCGCGTCCTGACCGAGCAGCAGTTCCAGCGCGCCGGCGGCACCGACAAGGTGCGGGTCGACCTGCGGGTGATTTCCTCGACCAACCGCGACCTGACATCCGAGATCTCCGCCGGCCGCTTCCGGCAGGAGCTTTACGACCGGCTGAACGTGGTGCCGGTGCCGGTGCCCTCGCTGTCCGAGCGGCGCGAGGACATCCCGATGCTGGCCGAGCATTTCATCGAGCAGTTTCATGCCACGCAGGGCCTGCCGCAGCGCGCCCTGCCCGAAGAAACCGTCGCCGCGTTGCAGGCGATGAACTGGCCGGGCAATATCCGCCAGCTCAGGAACGTCATCGAGCGGGTGCTGATCCTGGGCGATGGCTCGGGCCCGATCCAGCCCTCGGAGCTGGAAACCCAGGGCGGCGGCACCAGCAGCGGCGATGCTTTGGCATTGGGGCCACAGATCACCAGCCTTGCGCTGCGCGAGGCGCGCGAGCTCTTCGAGCGCGAATACCTGCTGGCGCAGATCAACCGCTTTGGCGGCAATATCAGCCGCACCGCGCAATTCGTCGGCATGGAGCGCAGCGCCCTGCATCGCAAGCTGAAATCGCTGGGTGTCGTCGGCGGGGTCCGCGTCGAGGACGAGGTGACCGGGAAATGACCCCGCGAGCGGCGAGGTCTTTTTGGATATTTATATGAAGAAGAAACAGCCGGCCGGTCCGGGCGCGGCGCGTATTTCTTCTTCATCCAAATATCCATGCCGACCGTGCCGCAAGCCGGGCGCGGCGGATCCGGCGCGGCGGTTTTTCCAGTATCCGTCGTCTTTTCCCCGCGCTAAAGTCGCGTCTTACGACGGCAGCAGGCTGGACACGGAATGAAGATCATCATCTGCGGGGCGGGGCAGGTCGGCTGGCATATCGCGCGCCATCTTTCGGGCGAGCGCAACGATGTCACCATCATCGACACCAATGCCGAACTGATCCGGCGCGCCACCGATGCGCTGGACGTGCAGGGCGTGACCGGCTTTGCCAGCCACCCCGACGTTCTGGATCAGGCCGGCGCCCGCGATGCCGACCTGATTATCGCCGCGACCCATTCCGACGAGGTGAACATGGTCACCTGCCAGATGGCGCATTCGGTGTTTCAGGTGCCGCGCAAGATCGCGCGCCTGCGCTCGGGCGCCTATCTGGACGCGATCTATTCCGATCTCTATCGCACCGATCACCTGCCCATCGACGTCGTCATCAGCCCCGAGCGCGAGGTGGCCCGCGCCGCCCTGCAACGGCTTTCGGCGCCCTCGACCTTTGACGCCGAGACCTTCCTCAACGGCCGGCTGCATCTCTTGGGCATCGCGCTCGAGCCGGACAGCCCGGTCCTGAACACGCCGCTTCGCCAGCTCAACGACATGTTTTCCAGCCTCTCGGCCATGGTGGCCGGGGTGCGGCGCGGGGGCAAGCTGTTCGCCCCCGAGGCGGGCGACCAGCTTTTCGAGGGCGATCAGGTCTATGTCTTCACGCTGGCCGAGGATGTGCCGCGCACCCTCGAGATCTTTGGCAAGCCCATGGCGCGGCAGGAAAACATCGTCATCATCGGCGCCGGCAATGTCGGCCTTGCCGTGGCGCAGGCGCTGGAGGCGCGACCCGAGCGGGTGCGCGTCAAGCTGATCGAGCGCAACCGCGCCCGCGCCGAGGATGCCGCCGACAGCCTGACCCGGACCATCGTGCTGAATGGCGACGGGCTTTCGGCCGAACTGCTTGAAGAGGCCGCCGTCCCCAAGGCCGATGCGGTTCTGGCCATCACCGATGACGACAAGACCAATATCCTTGCCGCCGTGCGCGCCAAGCAGGCCGGGGCCAAGCTTGCGATCTCGCTGGTCAACGACCCGACGCTGATGTCGATGATGGATCCCCTGCATATCGACGCCTTCATCAACCCGCGCGCCAGCACGGTGTCCACCATCCTGCGCCATATCCGGCACGGGCGGGTGCGCGACATCTATTCCATCGGCGATGCCGAGGCCGAGGTGATCGAGGCGCAGGTCCTGTCCACCTCGCCCATCGCCGGGCGCCCGGTGCGCGACATCGACTTCCCCGAAGGTGCGCTGATTGGCGCCGTCCAGAAGGGCGGGCGCGTGGTCAAACCGGTGGGCGACATGCGCATCGAAGAGGGCGATATCGTGGTGATCTTTGCCCTTGCCCAGGACGTGCCGGAGGTCGAGCGCCTGCTGCAGGTCTCGATCGACTTTTTCTGAGGCGGGGCGATGGGCTTTCTGCTGCGCCTGCCGCTGATCGTCATTCTGGCCGGGATCGGGGCGCTCGCGATGATCGTGCCGGGGCTTTATGCCCATGCGCAGGACCTGCACAAGATCGGCTCGATCTTTCTGGGCTGTGCGGGGCTGTTCTTTCTGCTCAGCGTGATCCTTGCGCTGTCGACCGCCGACGAGCCCGAGGGGCCGCGCGCGCGCAGCGTCCTTCTGACCATGCTGGGCACCATGGCGGTCCTGCCGGCGATGCTGGCCGCGCCCTTTGCCTTTTCGCTGCCCGATACCGGCTTTTTCAACGCCTGGTGGGAGATGGTCTCGTGCCTGACCACCACCGGAGCCTCGCTTTATTCGGCCGAGCTGCTGGCGCCACCTTTGCATCTGTGGCGGGCGCTGGTCGGCTGGATGGGCGGGCTGTTCATGCTGGTCGCCGCCGTGGCGCTGCTGGCGCCCTTGCGCGTCGGCGGGTTCGAGATCCTTGCCTCGCCCTATGGGCGCGGCGAGCGGTTCGAGCGGTTGCCGCGTTCGGCCGACGGGCGGGCGATCATGATGCCGATGGCGGTGCCGGTCCTGCAGACCGAGGTCGCCGACCCGGTCTATCGGGTGGTCCGTGTCGGGAGCGCGGTGCTGCCGCTATATGCCGGGCTGACGGCGCTGATGTGGGTGGCCCTGCTGATGCTGGGCGAGCCGGGGCTGGTGGCGTTGACCCGCGCCATGGGCACGCTCTCGACCAGCGGCATCAGCCCGGTCAGTGGCCCGGCGGGGCAGGGCAGCGGTGTTGTCGGCGAGGTGGTGATCTTTCTGTTCCTGATCCCGGCGCTGTCGCGGCGGTTCTGGCCGGGCGGGCGCGAATTGAAAGTGGGGGCGAGCCTGCTGGATGACCCCGAGCTGCGCATGGCGGCGGGGGCGGTGCTGCTGGTCTCGGTCCTGCTGTTCGCGCGACATTTCTTTGGCGCCATCGGTGTTTCGCCCACCGGCGCGGTCGGGGTGCTCGAGACGCTGGACAGCGCCGCCTCCGCCGCATGGGGCGGCATCTTCACCGGGCTCAGCTATCTGACGACGACAGGGTGGAATTCGCTGGAATGGCAAGGGGCGCGGAACTGGTCGGGGCTTAGCTCGCCCGGGTTGATGCTGGCGGGGCTGGCGATCATGGGGGGCGGGGTTGCCACCACCGCGGGGGGCGTCAAGCTGCTGCGGGTCTATGCGCTGGCACGTCATTCCGAGCGCGAGCTGGAAAAGATCGTGCATCCCAGTTCGGTCGGCGGTGGCGGCATGCTGGCGCGGCGGCTGCGGCGCGAGGGGGCCTATCTGGCCTTCATCTTCTTCATGCTGTTTGCGATCACGCTGGCGGTGGTGGTGATGATGATCTCGGTCCAGGAGATCGAGTTCGACAGCGCCACCATCCTCTCCATCGCCGCGCTGACGAATACCGGACCTTTGGCGGGGGCGATTCCACTGACGCCGGTCTTTCAGGGCTCGGCCGGCATGGCCGGCGCGCCTTGGCAGGGCTGGGCGGGCCTTCCGGCCGCCACCAAGGCCATCCTGGCGGGGGCAATGATCGTCGGGCGGCTGGAAACTCTGGCAATTCTGGCACTGCTCTCGCCCGAATACTGGAGGCGATAGTTCAGTTTCCGATCATCTGCTTGCAAGCCGTCTTGTGCTCGCCTAAGTCTTGAACCACAGCGATAAGAACAAGGTGCCCCGAATGGCCGGCGACAAACAGAACCTTCAGGATGCTTTTCTAAATCATGTCCGCAAGGGCAAGGTTCCGGTCACGATTTTCCTTATCAATGGTGTGAAACTTCAGGGTGTCATCACCTGGTTCGACAATTTCTGTGTGCTTTTGCGTCGCGACGGCCAGTCGCAACTTGTCTATAAGCATGCCATCTCGACCATCATGCCGGGGCAGCCGATCAGCCTCTATGACGGCGAGGACTGATTGGCCGAACCGACCGAGACCCGCGAACGCCCGACCCGCGCCTATGTGATCCATCCCGATCTGGGCAATTCGCGGACCCGCCGCTCGCCCGAGCTGGCGCTGGAGGAGGCGATCGCGCTGGCCCATGCGCTGCCCGCGATCGAGGTCGTGGGCGCCGAGGTCGCGCGGCTGCGCAAACCCGATGCCGGCATGCTGTTTTCCAAGGGCAAGCGCGAGGAAATCGGGCAGCATATCGCCGCCGCGGCCGAGGGCGAGGGGGCCGAACTGGTGCTGGTCGACGGGCCGGTCACCCCGGTCCAGCAGCGCAATCTGGAAAAGGAATGGGGCGTCAAGCTTCTGGACCGGACCGGGCTGATCCTTGAGATTTTCGCCGACCGCGCCCAGACCCGCGAGGGCGTGTTGCAGGTCGAGCTGGCGGCCTTGGCCTATCAGCGCACGCGGCTCGTGCGCGCCTGGACCCACCTTGAGCGTCAGCGCGGGGGCTTTGGCTTCGTCGGCGGCCCCGGCGAGACCCAGATCGAGGCCGACCGCCGCGCGATCGACGATCAGATGATCCGCCTGCGCCGGCAGCTTGAGCGCGTGGTCAAGACCCGCGAACTGCATCGCAAGGCCCGCGCCAAGGTGCCTTATCCCATCGTCGCGCTGGTCGGCTATACCAATGCCGGCAAATCGACGCTGTTCAACCGGCTGACCGGGGCCGAGGTCATGGCCAAGGACCAGCTTTTCGCGACGCTGGACCCGACCATGCGGCAGCTGACGCTGCCCGGTGGGCGGCGGGTGATCCTGTCCGACACGGTGGGCTTCATCAGCGAATTGCCCCATGAACTGGTCGCGGCCTTCCGCGCCACGCTGGAAGAGGTGCTGGCCGCCGACTTGATCCTGCATGTGCGCGACATCAGCCATCCCGAGACCGAGGAACAGGCCGCCGATGTCGGCGAGATTCTTGACAGTCTGGGCGTCGAGGATGACGTGCCGCTGATCGAGGTCTGGAACAAGATCGACGCGCTCTCGCCCGAGACGCGGGCGGCGCTGCGCCGGACCGATGCGCGGACCAAGGGCGTGCAGGCGGTTTCGGCGCTGACCGGCGAGGGGCTGGACGATCTGATGGCTGCCGTCGATCTGCGGCTGGCCGAGGCGCTGGACGAGCCGCGCATCGAGACCGAGCTGGTCCTGTCCCATTCCGACGGGCGGCGCCGGGCATGGCTGCATGGGCAGGGCGTGGTACTGGGCGAGGAGATGGCCGAGGACGGGGTGCATCTGCGCCTGCGCTGGACCGAGCGGCAAAAGGCGCAGTTCGAGGGGCTGTGAGCATGGCGCCTGTGGGCGCTGCCGCAATGGATATTTGAGTGAAGAAGAAATGAGGGCCGCGCCGGGATGGGCGCGGCCGTTTTCGTCTGATGCTCAGGCGGGCAGAGCTGCGAGTTCGTGGGCCCAGGGCGGGTTGGCGCCGGGGCGCGAGACGGTGATCGCCGCCGCGCGGGTGCCGAGCGTCAGCGCCGCCGTGATCGCCTCGGGCGTCAGGCGGTTCAGACCCTCGCGGCTGAGAACGCCGGCCCGGTCGAGCGCGGCGAGGACGCCCGCGTTGAAGGTGTCACCCGCGCCGATGGTGTCGGCGACCTCGACCCGGACGGCTTTCGCGCTGAGGATCTCGCCCGACCAATGCGCGCGCGCGCCCGCCGAGCCGCCGGTCTGGAAGACCACGCGCGGACCCCTGGTCAGGATCGAGGCGGCGGCCTCTTCATGGCTGAGATCGGGCATCAGCCATTCCAGATCGTCGCCCGAAAGCTTGACCAGATCGGCCATGGCGATGAGCCGTTCAAGCCGCGCGCGATAAGCGGCGGCGTCCTGAATGAAGAAGGGCCGGATATTGGGGTCGATCATCACCGGGATGCGGTGGCGGACGCGTTCGACCAGGGCCTCAACGGCGGCGCCGCAGGGATCTGGGACCAGGCTGATGCCGCCGATGAACAGCGCCGTGACCCGGTCGGGGATCTGTGGCAGGTCTTCGGCGGTCAGCATGCGGCCGGCGGAACCTTCGTCATAAAAGGAATAACGCGCCTCGCCCCCGGTCAGGGTGACAAAGGCCAGCGTGGTCAGCCGGTCGCTGCGCGGGCAAAGCGAGGTGTCGACATGCGCCTCGGCCAAGGGGGCGAGGAGTGTCTGGCCAAAACTGTCGCGCGAGATCGGCCAGAGATAGCCCGTATCCGCACCCATCCGCCCCAGCGCGATGGCGGTATTATAGACCGCGCCGCCCGGCAGCGGGCGATAGCTTGCCCCTTCGGGCACCATGTCGATCAGCGATTCCCCCGAACACAGGATCATATGCGCACCTCTTCCCCCGTTGACGCCAGATCGGACAGTCCTCCGTCCCATGGCTCGTGATAGCGGTAACTTCGAGTCGTGGAAAGATCGGGAATCGTGTCCTGTGCGGCGCCGATGCGGACATAGCCGCCCTTTTCGTTCAGCGCGAGCAGGGCCGCGGCAAGGGCCAGCGCCAGCAGCACCGCGAAGGCGATCTTCCAGACCGACCATGGCCGTTCGCCCTGCACGCGGCCGGACTGGCCGTTCACCACGAAACGGTAGCTTTTGCCGTTGTAACGATAGGCGGCGGTCCAGACTGGCAGCAGGATATGCTTGAAGGTCTCGTCGCTGTGGCGGGTCTCGATGCCGGTGATGCGCTGTTCGTTGCCGCCGATGTCGCGGCGCACATCCATGGCGATCACCCCGGCCATTTCCTGCCGGGCGATCTCATGGCCGGAGCCCAGCGGGATCGTATAGCCCTCGGCCAGAAAACCGGCGAGATATTCGGGCTGATAGGGCATCAGATGCGACAGGTCCCACGGCGTCAGCGCATCGGTAAAGCGGCGCGGCAGCGAGCTGGCGGCCAGGACCAGCACATCGTCGAAATTGCGCGACACCTGTCCCGAGACATTGGTCCAGCGGGTGCGGCGGACCTGTTCGGCGACGCGCTGCTGGCGGCCATTGATTTCGCGCGTCACATAGACGGTTTCATAATACCAGTCGCCGCGCGCGCCGCTGTAGCGCGATGCGGTATCGGCGTCGAAGGTCCAGAAGGGGGAATAGACCCCGCTCATCTGTTTGCCGCGCCTTGCATAGGCCATCAGCGCCGAGGGCGCGAACCACAGGCCCTTGAGCCAGTCCTCGAGCGCGGATTTCGCCTGCGCCTCGGTGATCACGAAGGGCAGGACGCCCTGTGGCTTGATCAGGCGGGTGGTGCCGGTATCTGTGACCACGGGCGTCGCGCAGAACGGGCAGGTCGAGGCGTGGCGGTCGCTGGTGATCTCGACCTTGGCGCCGCAATTGGGGCAGGAGAGCGTGCGGACGGTTTCCGTGAGGTCGCTGTTCTGGTCAAGGCGCAGCCCCTCGGCCAGGGGCAATTCGCGCAGGCCGGGGGATTTGTGGCCGGCATCCCATTGCAGCGCCCGGCCCGTCGCCGGGTCGCGCAATATGGCGCTTTCGCCCCAGGGTCCGTCCTGTGCCTGCCTTGCGGGGGCGCGGGCCGGGCCGGGGCCGATCTGCTGTTCATGGCCGCAATAGGGGCAGACAAGGCTGTTCTGCCCCGGCGAGAATTCGAGGCTCGCGCCGCAATTCTCGCAGGGATAGCGGAATTCTGACCGGGGCGTCGGCATGCCCGCGTCTTAGCCCTGCTTGGGCAGGGGCGGCGGCGGGGGGGCAATGGTGAAAAGCTGCGCCAGCTCGTTCACCTCATCCGCCGCTTTCCAGCCGTCCTGACCGGGGGTCCAGACCAGCGTGTCGCGGGTGAACTTGCCCTCATTGGCCAGCCGCCCCAGCTTGGCGCGGCCGTAAGGCCCCTCGGCCTGACCGTCGACGGCGATGTGCCAGACGGTTTCGGGGTGCAGGGGCGGCGGGCTTTGCGGGGCGGCTTGTTGCGGCGCAGGTCCCCATGGGCCGCGCTGCATGCCGCCCATGGCCATGCCCATACCGGCGCCAAGCCCGGCGCCCAGACCCGCGCCCATGCCGCCGCCGGGCTGGGTCGAGGCGTTCAGCATCGCCTCGGATGCCGCATATTGGCCAAAGCGGTTGAGGTCGCCGACAATGCCCATCGAGGTGCGCTTGTCGAGCATTTTTTCAACCTCGTCGGGCAGGCTGATGTTCTCGATGTAGAATTCGGGAATGGTCAGGCCGTAGCCGGCGATCGTGGGGCTGATCGCCTTGGCCACCATCTGGCCGAATTGCTGGGTATTGGCGGCCA
>JAGPGI010000440.1 GCA_018056045.1 Paracoccus sp. (in: a-proteobacteria) | reverse complement strand
CAATGTACCATTTGTCGACAACCTCCCGGCCGCCACCAGGCAAGTCGGATTGCGATTTCTCCGACACGGAGCGCCCCTGAGCCGCGCATCCCAGCAGGGCTTCACGCGGCGCGCCCGGCGATAATCCGGTCCAGCCAGCCCACCGCCATATCCGGCACCGAGGCCAGGAGTCTGTCGGTATAAGGTTCATGCGGCGGGCTGAAGACCACCTCTTTCACCCCCTGTTCGACGATGCGGCCATGCTGCATCACCACGACACGGTCGGCGATGGCCCGCACCACCTCGATGTCATGGGTGATGAAGAGGTAAGAGATGCCCAGGCGTTCCTGCAGCCCGATCAGCATGCGCAAAACCTCGGCCTGCACCACCTTGTCGAGCGCCGAGGTAATCTCATCGCAGATGATCAGCTCTGGCCCTGCGGCCAGGGCGCGGGCAATCGCCACGCGCTGTTTCTGCCCGCCCGACAGCTGGCCGGGCGTGCGGCTGGCATGGGAAGCGTTCAGCTCCACCAGCCGCAGGAGTTCGATCAGCCGCGCCTCGCGCGCGGCCCCGCGCAGCCCCTGATAAAGGCTCAGCGGACGCCCGATGATATTTCGCACGGTCTGCCGAGGATTAAGCGCGGTATCCGCCGACTGATAGATGATCTGGATCCGGCGCAGCAGGTCCAGCCGCCGGTGGCGGAGCTTCTCTGGCAGCGGCTGGCCCTCGAAAACGGCCTCGCCCTTTGAAGGTGCCTTCAGTCCGGTGATCACCCGCCCGAGCGTCGATTTTCCCGAGCCGGATTCCCCGACCAGCGCCACCGTTTCACCGCGACCAATCTCGAGGTTGATATCGCTCAGTACCTCAAATTCGCCATAACGTGCCGCGAGCCCGCTGACGGAGAGGAGCGGTTTGCCCCGGGCCTCATGCCCGCCAGCCGGCGTGACCGGCATCTCATGCACCGCCCAGAGGCTTTGCGTATAGGGATGCTGCGGGTGATCCATGATCGCAGTAATCGGGGCTCCTTCGACCACTTCGCCATAGCGAAGCACGGCGACGCGATGGGCAATCTGGGCCACCACGGCCAGGTCATGCGTGATATAGATCGCGGCCACACCGAATTCCTCGATCACCTTGCGGATCGAGATCAGCACCTCAACCTGGGTGGTGACATCCAGCGCGGTGGTCGGCTCGTCAAAGACGATCAGCGCGGGGTTGCAGATCATCGCCATGGCAACCATGGCACGCTGCAGCTGCCCGCCCGAGACCTGATGCGGATAGCGCTCGCCGAAATTCTGCGGATCGGGCAATTGCAGCGCGGTGAAGAGGTCGACGGCGCGCTTCGCAGCCTCCTCGCGGGTCAGGCCGCCGCGGTCCACCGCGACCATGGTGATCTGATCCATCAGACGATGCACCGGGTTAAAGGCGGCCTGAGCGCTTTGTGCCACATAGGCGACCTTTGTTCCGCGCAGGGGGCGGCGCTCTTCCTCGGGGATGGTCAGCAGATCCGTTCCCATCAGCCGCACAGATCCGCCAGTCGCCCGCGCACCGGGCCGCAGATAGCCAAGTGCGGCCAGCCCGATCGTCGATTTCCCGGCCCCGGATTCCCCGACGAGGCCCAGAACCTCGCCCTTGCCGATGGTCAGGCTGACACCGCGCACGATCTGCGACCACTGGTCATTTGCTTTCGCCTCGATCCGCAGGTCGCGGATTTCGATGACAGGACCGGGTTTAACGTCAGTCATGGCTCAGCCCTCTTCATTCAGACCGCTGGCCCTGTTCAGCAGCCAGTCGACAACAAAATTCACCGCAATCGCCAGCACCGCGATGGAGGCCGCCGGGATCAGAGGCGTGACATCCCCCATATTGATCAGCGCAGCATTGTCGCGCACCATCGACCCCCATTCCGCCAGCGGCGGCTGGATACCGACCCCGAGGAAGGACAGCGCCGCAATCGAAAGGAAGATGAAACAAAAGCGCATCCCCAACTCCGAGAGGATCAGCGGCAGGATATTGGGGAAGACCTCATTGACCGAGATCCACAGGAGGTTCTCGCCCCGCGCTTTGGCGGCCTCGACGAAATCTAGGCTTGCCACATTCAGCGCCGCCGCGCGCGAGATGCGGAAGAAACGGGTCGAGGTCAGGACGGCGATGATCAGGATCAGATTGGGGATCGAGTTGCCGAAGATCGACAGGATCATCAGGATGAAGATCAGATCCGGCACCGACATCAGCGCATCGACAAAACGCGAGATCACCTGATCGACAAAGCCTCCGATCAGCGCGGAAAATGTGCCCAGCAGACAGCCGATGGTGAAAGAGATCACCGTGGTGATCAGCGCGATAGAGATCGAATTGCGCGCGCCATAGATCAGGCGCGACAGGAAATCGCGCCCCAGCTGATCGGTGCCCAGCAGGTGTTCGGCGCTCCAGCTGTCAAAGGGGATGCGCGAGACCACATCTACCTCGCCATAGGGCGCGATCCAGGGCGCGAAAATCGCGACGAAAGCGTAGATCGTCACCACCACCATGCCAAGCCGGGCAGTGAATGGGGCGGTCGCCAGCAGGCGGCGGGCGCGGGTCAGACGCGAGGGTGTCGCGGCGGCGGAGGCGATGGTCTGGCTCATGATATCCTCCTCAGCGCGGATGCAGCAGGCGCGGATTGCTGACGATCGAGATGACGTCGGCGATCAGGTTGAAACCGATATAGGCGGTGGCGAAAATCAGGGCACAGGCCTGGATCACCGGCACATCCCGGTTGCGAACGGCGTCGATCATCGCCTGACCCACGCCGGGGTAGACAAAGACCACCTCGATCACCACAACGCCGGAAATCAGGTAGGCAAGGTTCAGCGCCACCACGCTGGCAATCGGGCCAATGGCGTTCGGC
>JAGPGI010000083.1 GCA_018056045.1 Paracoccus sp. (in: a-proteobacteria) | reverse complement strand
GTCGGTCCTGCAACGTCAAGACAGCTGGCGCGACGAGGAAATCGCCACCCCACTCCCCGGAGGCCTCTGATGCATCTTTCATGCCCAAATATCCTCCGGGGGTCCGGGGGGGGAAAACCCCCGGCGCCAAGGTTGATCCCATGCTGAACATCGACCGTCTCGACGTCTGGTTCGGTGACCCGCCCGAACGCGTGGACGCGGTGAAATCGGCAGGCTTCACCGTTGCGCAGGGCGAAAGCTTCGGCCTTGTCGGCGAATCCGGCTCGGGCAAATCGACGATCCTGCGCGCGATCACCGGGCTGATCGGCACATGGTCGGGCCTGATCGAGGTTGACGGCGAAAAGGTCAGCGGCCAGCACCGCTCACGCGCCTTCCACAAATCCGTGCAGATGGTGTTTCAGGACCCCTATGCCAGCCTGCATCCACGCCATTCCGTCGACCGCGTGCTGTCCGAAACCCTGCATCTGCAGGGCATGGACCAGATCGACGCGCGCATCACCCGGCTGCTTGACTCGGTGGGCTTGGGCAGGGGGTTTCGTTTTCGCTATCCGCACCAGCTTTCGGGCGGCCAGCGCCAGCGCGTAGCGATCGCGCGGGCTTTGGCGGCCGAGCCGCGGCTTTTGCTGCTGGACGAGCCGACAAGCGCGCTGGATGTTTCGGTGCAGGCCGAGATCCTGAACCTGCTCACCGATCTGCGGCGCGAACGCGGCCTGACCTATGTCATGGTCAGCCATGACCTCGCGGTGGTGGCGCATATGTGCGACCGTCTCGCCGTCATGCGCGGCGGCGAAATCGTCGAGGTGATGGAGGCCGCACGCCTGCGCGCCGGGGATCCGGCCTCGGATTATGCGCGCGCGCTTCTGGCCGCCAGCGCCGGCTTCGCGCGCGACGGCGTCTTGGGCTAGCTTAGCCCGGCAGATCCAGACTGGCCCGCAAACCGCCCAGCCGGGACGAGCGCTCCAGCCCCAGCCGGCCGCCATGCAGGGCCGCAAGATCGGCCACGATCGCCAGCCCCAGCCCGGTGCCGGGCGGGCCGTTCTCGTCCAGCCGGGTGCCGCGGGACAGGGCCTGCGCATAATCCTCCTCGGACATGCCGGGCCCGTCATCCTCGATGCGGATCGAGAGCCGCTCCGCCCCCGCCATGGCCGCCGAGACGCTGATCCTGCCCGAAGCCCATTTCACCGCGTTCTCGAGCAGGTTACCGACCATCTCCTCGAGGTCCTGACGCTCGCCCGCGAAGGCAAGGCCGGGCGGGATATCCATCTGCACGTTCAGTCCCGAATCGGTGATCGGGCGGCGCAGGACCAGCAGGATATCCTCGACCACCGGCGCGACCGGCGTGTGGCTGCCCAGAAGCCGCGCCGCGCCCGAGCTGCGCGCGCGCCGCAGGTGCCAGCCGATCTGGCGGTCCATGCGCGCAAGCAGCGCGTGGCCGGGATGACCCGCTGGCAGGCTGTTATCCAGCGCCGCCAGCGGCGTTTTCAGCGAATGCGCCAGATTGCCGACATGCTCGCGGGTCCGCGCCAGCACCTTGCGGTTCTGCGCGATCAGGGCGTTGATTTCATGCGCGACGGGGCGCAGCTCGGCGACACGGGGCAGGGGCAGTGCCTCGGACTTGCCGGCGCCGATCTCGCGGATGTCGCGGCCCAGCCGGTCCAGACTGCGCAGCCCCGCCGCAACCTGCGCGAAACTGGCCAGCGCCAGCGCCAGCCCCAGCACCGTCAACGAGATTGCCAGGGGACGGCGCAGCCGCGCCATGCTGTCGTCGATCTCGGCCTGCGGCGCGCTGACCGTCACCGCCAGCCCCTTGCCGCTGTCGGGCAGGGTGAAACGGAAATGGGTGACGCGCAGCGCCGCGCCATCCGGACCGACACCCGGCCCGCCCGAAAAATCCGCATCCGGCGGGTTCAGCACATTGTCAAACAGTGAGGGCGACTTGGCGACCACCCGCCCATCCTGCGCCAATTGCCAGAACCAGCCCGAAAACGGGATCTGAAAGCGCGGATCGCTGGGGGCAGGGCCGGCGACCAGCCGGCCGGCCTCGTCGATACTGGCCCCGGCGATCAGCGTATCGGCCACGGCCTCGGTTTCCGCATCAAAACGCCCCGAGATGAAATCCTCAAGGATGGCCGCGATGGCCAGATAGCCCGCGACCAGCGCCACGCCCGTCAGCGCCATCGCCAGCCCGATCAGCCGCGCCCGGATCGAATCGCGGGGCAGGATCAAGACGCGCTCCGCAGGACGTAACCTTCGCCGCGGCGGGTTTCGATCATGCCCTCGCCGATCTTCTTGCGCAGCCGCCCGATGACCACCTCGATCGACTTGAAATCGCGGTCGGCGGCGGCGTCGTAAAGATGCTCGGAGAGTTCCGTGCGGCTGACGATGCGGTTCTGGTGATGGATCAGATAGGCGAGGATCCGGGTCTCGAAGCCGGTCAGCTTCAGCGCCAGACCGTTGCGGGTGATGACGCCAAGCTGGCTGTCCAGCTGCAATGGCCCGGCCTTGATGACGGCCTGCGCGTGACCGGCGGCGCGGCGCACCAGCGTCTGGGCGCGGATCACCACCTCCTCCAGCCGGAAGGGTTTGACCGCATAGTCGTCGGCCCCGGCGCGGAACCCCGCCACCTTGTCGGTCCAGTCACCGCGCGCGGTCAGGATCAGCACCGGCATGCTCACGCCGCCCTCGCGCCAGCGGGTCAGCACCTCGATGCCGGGCAGGCCGGGCAGGCCCAGATCCAGCACGGCCAGATCATAGCTTTCGGTCGCGCCCAGAAACTCGCCCTGAACGCCGTCATGGGCGATATCGCAGGCAAAGCCGCCGTCGCGCATGGCGCCGGCCAACTGTCCGGCCAGCGCGGGGTCATCCTCGACGATCAGGCATTTCATTGGTCATGTCCTTTCCGGCGTGCCTTGGTCAGCCCGGCACCGGCAACCTCGAGAAAAACGCCGCTGCGCGCGTCGATGCGGATGCGCAGCACGTCGCGCGCGGGAGTCAGCATCCGCAGCTCATGGACCAGCGCCACGCCGCGATCACGCTCATGCGGGGTGGGACCGGTCAGGCGGGCGGCGATGACGCGGCCCTCAAAGCGGGCGCTGGCGATCTCGATCGCGCGCCGCAGCGGGATCAGGCGATATTCGTTGTCGTCGAGCCTGTCGAACTCGGGCGCCCAGTCATGCCGGGGATCATCCGAGAACTCCGCCCGGCCATCATGCGGCCCTGCCGCCGCTGGCTGGGCTGCCGGCAGGGCCAGTGCTGCGCAAAGCGCGATCAGGGGTGTGCAGAGGCGGGTCATCGTGCCTATCTAATGCGGCAAATCCAAACGAATGCAAAACGGACTGTTGGCCTTTGGTTGGTAGAGGCCGGGGTATTTCCCGATTCGGAAGGGGCACCGAACCAGTCCCCGAGTTTGGAAGGAACCAGAAATGAGCAGAAAACTGACCACCTCGATCGCGCTTTCCGCCTTGCTGGCGGTGCTGGCCGCGCCGGTTCTGGCACAGGATGCCGCGCCGGCCGCGCCGCAGGCAACCGCCGAGGCGCCCGCCCAGACGGTGACGCTGCCGCAGATCCTCAAGGATGCGGGGCTGACCGATGTCACCAGCGACCAGATGCGCCGCGGCGGCACCCGCATCCGCGGCACGTTGCCCGATGGCGCAAAGATTGGCGCCATGCTGGCCGAGGACGGCACGCTGCGCGGATTGCGCGCGCAGGACGAATCGACCGCTCTGCCATCGGCGCTGGTCGACCAGCTGGTGCCGCAGGCGGTGCGCGACAATGCCGTCTATGGCCAGATCGACAAGCTGGGCGCGGTCTTTACCGGAGAGCGCGGCGTCATGCTGGCCGGCAAGGACGCGCAGGGCAATGACCTGCGCGCGGCCTTTGCGCAGGACGGCACGCTGATCCGCTTTGGCCGGGGTGACGACATGCATTTCGGCAAGGGCGGCGACAAGGATCACGACGGCAAGCGTGGCCATCACGGGCGTCGCGGTGGTCATGACGACGATCACGGCTGGCGCGGCAAGCATGATGGCGACCGCGACGGGCGCCGGGGCCCGCCTCCGGGCGACATGCCGCCGCCGCCCGCGCCTGACCGGCAGGGCGCCGCGCCGATGCCATCGGTCGACGGCGAGATGCGCCAGGGCGCGGCCGCGCCGCTGAGCGTCGATCCGGGCGAGATGCGCATGGCGCTGACCGAGGCCGGCTACAGCGCAATCGGCGAGATTACCCAGCACGGCCCGCGCGTTCTGGCCATGGCCATCAACCCAGAGGGTGAGCCGGTCGCGGTCGAGCTGGACCCGCAGGGCGAAGTGCTGCGCGAAATCAATCGCTGATTGCTCAACAAAACCTCGTCTGGCCGCGCGAAATCCGTATTCGCGCGGCCAAACCGTGCCGACTTATCCACATCTCTCGGCAAGAGACTGCCCTTTTGTGGCGAAAAGGCTTGCCTGAGACGTCCTGCAATGCGAAATCCCACGGAAAACCGGGGTCTTCAGACCCCTGCTAAGAGGTAGGCCGATGCATCGTCGTGATTTTGTCATTTCAGCCGGGGCCGCCATGACGGCCGTCAGTGCTCTTTCGGCCTCGCTTGGCAGCGCCCTGGCGCAGGAAACCCCCGCGACCGCTGCGCCCGAAGCCGGCGTCGACACCTCCGAGTCCGTGGCCCCGAAACCCTTCGGATTCGAGGACGTCGCCGAGATCGCCCGCGAAATGGCGGCAAATCCCTTCAAGTATCGCGATGCCGAACTGATCGGCACCTTTGGCAATCTGACCTATGACCAGTATCGCGGCATCCGCTTCCGCCGCGACCGCGACCCATGGGCCGGGGGCGATTTCGCGCTGGACCTGCTGCCGCCCGGCTCGATCTTCCATGAGCCGGTTGGCATCAATCTGGTCGAGAATGGCGTCGTCATCCCGATCAAGTTCGATCCGCGCATGTTCGATTTCGACCCGGCGCAATTCCCCGATGGCGTCGATTACGAGACGCTGGGCGACATGGGCTGGTCGGGCTTCCGCATCCGCGCGCCGCTGAACCGTCCCGATGTCATGGACGAGGTCGCGGTGTTTCAGGGCGCGAGCTATTTCCGCGCCGTCGCGCGCGGCACGCTTTACGGGCTTTCGGCGCGCGGTCTGGCCATCGGCACCGGCAGCCCCGAGGGCGAGGAATTCCCGATGTTCCGGGACTTCTGGATCACCAAGCCGGGACCGCGCGAACGCTCGGTGCTGATTTATGCGCTGCTGGATAGCCGCTCGGTCTCGGGCGCGTTCGAATTCCGCATCACAGCGGGCGCCGAGACGGTCTTTGACACCCGCGTCGCGCTGTTCCCGCGCAATGACATGAAGAATGCGGGCATTGCGCCCCTGACCTCGATGTACTGGTTCGGGCCGACCGACCGCTCGCGCGTCGATGATTACCGCCCGGCGGTGCATGACAGCGACGGTCTGCAGATGCTGACCGGCAAGGAGGAACGGCTGTGGCGGGTGCTGTCGGGGCATTCGACGCTGCAGACCTCGGCCTTTGTGGACGAGAACCCGCTGGGCTTTGGCCTTGCGCAGCGCGCCCGCGACTTCGAAAGCTACAAGGATGCCGAGGCGCGTTATGAGATGCGGCCCTCGGTCTGGATCGCGCCGCAAGGGGATTGGGGCAAGGGCACCGTCAACCTGATCGAGATCCCGGTCGAGAACGAGTTCAACGACAATATCGTCTCGTATTGGCTGCCCGCCGAAACGCTGCTGGCGGGCGAGCGTTACGACTTCAACTATGTCATGAGCTTCTCGGCTGAAATCCCTGATAGCGCACCGATTTCCCGCGTGGTCGAGACGATGTCGGGCATGGCGATCAATAACCCGGCCTCGCGCACCTTCATCGTCGATTTCGATCTGGGCCTGTTCGGTGCCGAGGATCCCGTGCCCCATATCTGGGCCTCGGCCGGGCGCATCGGCCACAGCTATCTGCTGCGCCTGCCCGAACAGCGCCGCATGCGGCTGGCGATCGAATACCTGCCCGAGGGCGCCCAGCTTGCCGATATCTCGGCGGTGCTGAACGGACCCGACGGTCCGCTGAGCGAGACCTGGATTGCCCGCTGGACCCGTGAGTGAGCGACGTGAGCGAGATGGAACAGGACAGGCAGCCGGCTGATCTTCCGGCCGGCGTGGAGATGCCGCTTTCGGCCGACGAGTTGTGGGAGAGTGCCGCCCTGCTGCCCGGCGAGACGGCCGCCGCACCGCCCGAGGCGCCACTGCAGATGGTGGCGCAGGACTTCCGCGCCCGGCCGCCGGTTGGACCGGATGCGGGCCTGCCGAGGCCGGGCACCATCGCCGCACGGCTGGTGGCATTCGGCGGCGCGGCCGTGATCGCATGGGTCGGCTGGACGCAGATGGTGCTGGCCTTTGGCGCCCAGATGACCTTCCTGCAGATGGTGCTGCTGGTGCTCTTCGCGGTGACCTTCACATGGGTCGGCTTCTCGTTCTGCTCGATGATCGCGGGGCTGTTCGCGCCGCGTCTGGTCACGCCGGCCGGGCCGAACGCGGCGCGCATTGCCGTGGTCATGCCAGTCTATAACGAGGATGCAGCGGTCACGGCGGGCCTGCTGGCGTCGCTGGCGCGCGATCTTTACCGCGTGGGCCTGAGCGAGCGGGCCGAGATATTCGTGATTTCCGACAGCCGCAAGCCTGATGCGGTGTTTCGCGAACTGGTGGCGATCAGCCGGTTGCGCGACGTCTCGCCGGTGCCGGTCTGGTATCGGCGCCGCCGCGACAATCACGGCCGCAAGGCTGGCAACGTCGCCGATTTCGTCCGCCGCTGGGGCGGACGCTATGACCAGATGGTGGTGCTGGACGCTGACAGCATGGTCGGCGCCGCCACCATCAAGGCGTTGTCGGCGCGGATGAATGCCGATCCGGCCGTCGGGCTGATCCAGACCATGCCGATGCTGGTCGGCGGCCAGACGATCTTCGCCCGCCTGACGCAATTCGCCGGCCGCATCTATGGCCCGGCCATCGCCCGCGGCGTCGCCGCATGGTCGGGCGACAGCGGCAATTTCTGGGGCCACAACGCCATCATCCGCGTCAGCGCATTCGCGCAATGCTGCGGCCTGCCCGAGCTGCCGGGCACGCCCCCCTTTGGCGGCGCGATCCTCAGCCATGACTTCGTCGAGGCCGCGCTGCTGCGCCGCGCCGGCTGGAAGGTGCGGCTGGATCACGACCTGCGCCAGAGCTTCGAAGGCAGCCCGCCCTCGCTTCTGGACATGGCCGTGCGCGAGCGCCGCTGGGCGCAGGGCAACCTGCAGCATGCGCGGCTGATCTTTTCGCGCGGATTTGCCTGGATCAGCCGGGCGCATTTCGTGATCGGCATTCTGGGCTTTCTGATGTCGCCGCTATGGCTGGCGATGATCCTTGTCGGGTTGACGCTGTCGGCCAATGTGCTGCTGTCGCGGCCCGACTATTTCCCGCAGACCTACCAGATGTTCCCGAACTGGCCGACCTTCGATCCGGTCAGGATGCTGTGGCTGTTCATCGCGGCCATGGCCTTCCTGCTGGTGCCGAAGTTCATCGCCACCATCCGGGCCTGGCTCAGGCCGCTGGCCAAGGATTCGGGCGGCAAGGTGCGGCTGCTGGGCTCGGCCATGTTCGAGATCGTGCTGTCGACGCTGATCGCGCCGGTGCAGATGCTGATCCAGACCCGGCAGATCTTCGAGATCCTCGGCGGGCGCGATTCCGGCTGGGAGGCACAGGTCCGTGCCGGTCAGATGCCCAGTTGGGGCGTGGTGCTGCGCCGCCACGCCATCCATGTGATCGCGGGCCTTGCCACGCTGGTCGTGCTGGCGGCGCTGTCGCCGTGGCAACTGGTCTGGCTGTCGCCGATCCTTGCCGGGCTGATCCTGTCGCCGCTGACCTCGCGCTGGTCGGCCAGCCCGGTCTTTGGCCGCTGGGCGCGCCGTCAGGGTCTCTTGGTCACCCCCGAGGAACGCAATCCGCCTGAAATCCTGACCGCCGCCAATGCGCTTGGCTTCCGTATCGCCGGCAGCCTGCCGGCCGAGGGGATCGCCGCGCTTGGCCGCGACGCGGCGCTGCGCGCCCGGGTCATGACGCTGTTGCCCGACACACCCCCTGAGCCTGCGGCAAAGCGGCTGGACGCGATCGCGGCCGAGGCCAAGATCGCCTGCGCAGCCACCCAGGCCGAGGCGCTGAGCTTTCTGTCGGCCTCGGAACGGCTGGCGCTGGTCGAGAACCGCGCCCTGCTTGAAACTTTTGCGAAGCTGAGCCCATGAACCGGATCGCGGCGCTGGACATGCTGCGCGGTTACGCGCTGGTCTGCATCATGCTGGACCACATGCCCATCGGCGTGCTGCGCAACGTGACGCTGTCCAATTTCGCCGTCTTTGACGCGGCCGAGCTGTTCGTGCTGCTGTCCGGGTTTCTGGTCGGCATGGTCTGGGTCAAGGTCGAGGCCCGGCATGGCCGCTGGACCGCGCAGAAGCGTTTCCTGAAACGCGCCGTGCAGGTCTGGCTGGCGCTGATCATCGGGGCGGTGCTGCTGGCGCTGTTCTCGTCGCTGCTGTTCGCGCTGCACATGAACCACACCGCCGTCTGGTTCCAGTATTCGCGCTGGATCTTCGAGCATCCGATTGGCTATCTCGCCACGGTCGGGCTGATGTGGATGCAGCCGAACCTGATGGATGTGCTGGCGCTTTACGTGCTGCTGATCGCCACCGCGCCGGTGACGGTGCCGTTCCTGCTGCGCTATCCGCTGGCGGCGCTGACGGTCTCGGCCGCGATCTGGTTCTTTGCCGAGCCGCTGAATGCCCTAGTGCCAAACCAGCGGCCGGTGCCGGGGCTGTTGTTCAATCCCTTTGGCTGGCAGCTTCTGTTCTTTGTCGGCGTGGCGATGGGGGCGTTTCGCAGCCAGATCATGCCGATCCTGCTGCGCTGGCGCGGGCTGATCACGGCGGCCGCGGTCGGGATATTGCTCTTCAGCCTTGCCATCGTCACGGCCTGGAAGATCGGTGAGCCCGCCAAGCAGGTGACGCAGTTCCTGCGCATCTTTCACGGGCCCATCGACAAATGGTCGCTGGACGGGCTGCGGCTGATCGCCATTCTGGCCGCAAGCTGGATGGTGGCGGTGCCGCTGGCGCGGCCCTTTGCCTGGATGGCGTCGACGCGCCTTGGCGAGGCCTCGGCCGAGATCGGGCGCGGCGGGCTGTTTTCCTTTGTCGTCTGCGTGCTCCTGTCGATCTGGGGCGACGCGCTGGACATGACTGCCCCCGAGGGCTGGGCCGGATTTGCCGTGCGCATCGGCATCGACATCTGGGTGATGGTGGCGCTTTGGGCGTCGGTGGCGACATGGATGC
>JAGPGI010000082.1 GCA_018056045.1 Paracoccus sp. (in: a-proteobacteria) | reverse complement strand
AGCCCGAAATGGCCATAGTTTTCCGGGTGATAATAGGCCTGCTGCATGGATCGCAGCGCGGTCATGTTGATCAGCTCGTCGAAATCGGTGCCGCCGGCCTGTTCCAGCAGCCGGTTCAGGTGCCGGGTCTGCAGGACCTGCCCCTTGGCCAGCGTAAAGCCCGAGGCCTCGGCCACCTCGCGCAGCGCGTCCAGTTTCTCGGCGGTCGGCTCTTCGTGCACGCGGTAGAGCAGCGGGCGGCGCAGGCGCTCAAGTTCCTCGGCAGCGGCGACATTGGCCAGCACCATGAATTCCTCGATCAGCTTGTGGGCGTCAAAGCGGTCACGGAAATTCACCGACTTCACCCGCCCGTCCGGGGTCAGGACGATCCGGCGTTCGGGCAGGTCCAGTTCCAGCGGCTGACGCCGCGCCCGGGCGGCTTTCAGCAGCTCATAGGCGCCCCAAAGCGGGCGGATGACGTTATAGACCAGGGGTTCGGTCTGCGCATCGGGATTGCCGTCGGCGGCGGCCTGCGCCTGTTCATAGCTCAGGCTCGCGGCGGATCGCATCATGCCGCGATGAAATGTGTGGCCGGTCTTGTTGCCCTGCGCGTCCAGCCGCATCTTGACCGCGATGATGGGACGGTCGACGCCTTCGTGCAGCGAACACAGGTCGCCCGACAGGATATCGGGCAGCATCGGCACCACGCGGTCGGGGAAATAGGTCGAGTTCCCGCGCTTTCGCGCCTCGCGGTCCAGCGCCGAACCGGGGGTAACGTAATGGGCCACATCGGCGATGGCGACCCAGATCGTGGCACCGCCGTCATCATGCAGCTCAGCGGCCACCGCGTCGTCATGGTCGCGCGCGTCCGAGGGGTCGATGGTGACCAGAGGCAGATGACGCAGATCCTCGCGCCCCTTCAGGCTGGCGGGCTGGGCGGCATCGGCCTGGGCGATCACGTCATCGGGGAAATCGTCGGGAATGCCGTGCTGGTGAATGGCGATCAGGCTGACCGCGCGCGGGGCCGAGGGGTCGCCCAGCCGCTCGATGATCCGCGCCATCGGCAGGCCAAGGCGGCCGCGCGGACCGGCCTGTTCGGCCTCGACCAGCTCGCCGTCTTTGGCGCCATGGGCATCGCCCGGACGCACCTGCCATTCCTTGTCCGAACCCTTGTCGATGGGCAGGATGCGGCCGCCGGCCTCGGGGCCATTGCGGCTTTCGCGATAGATGCCGACGACGCGGTGCTGGACGGTGCCGATGCGGCGGATCAGCCGGGCCTGATAGTCGTGATCTTCATCGCCCCGGGTCTCGATCAGGCGTGCCAGGATGCGCTCGCCCGCGCCGATGGCCGGATCGGATTTCAGCGGCGCATAGAGGATGCGCGGCATCGGCGCGTCGCCATGCCATTCCAGCGGCTTGGCGAAGATATCGCCATCGGCATCGGGCGGCAGAAGCTGTAACACCGTGACCGGCGGCAGCCGCTCGGCGTCCAGATAGTGGCGGCGGCGGCGCTCGAGCAGGCCCTCGGCCTCAAGTTCCTTGAGGATGCGCTTGAGCTCGATGCGCTCGGCGCCCTTGATGTTGAAGGCTTTCGCAATGTCGCGTTTCGCGGTCGCCTCGGGATGGGCCGAAACCCAGTCGAGGATGTCTTGTCGGGAAGGAAGCTGTGCCATGGCGCCACGCTAGCACGGCGCAATGACGCGCGGCAGAGGCAAAATCAGGCCTCGCGCCGCGCGTCCTGCGGCAGCGTGATGAAGGTCACGGCGTCGCGGACGATGGGATCGGCCTTGGCCCCGGCCTGCAGCGCGGCGATCAGGTCGGCACGCATGCGATAGGTCCAGCTGTCATTGATATGGGCGGCGACAGCCTCGGCCGGGGGGCGGTCGGGCTGGCTGCGAAAGAAATCGGCCATCTGGCCGGCCATGCGGATCAGCTTGGACGCGGGATCGGACATCAGAAACCTCGGCTGCCGGCGATGCGCCGGGGGTGGGTGTAAAGATCAAAGACCGCGCCCCGCGCCCGCGCAATCAGCGTCAGGCCCGCGCGCCCGGCCCAGTCCAGCGCAAGGCCCGTGGGGGCGCTGGCGCCAATCAGGACCGGCGCGCCGATGCGGGCGGCCTTCTGCACCAGATCGACCGACAGGCGCGAGGACATGACAATGGCCCCCTGCCCGGCATCGATCTCCTCGCGCGCGAGGGCTCCGGCCAGCTTGTCCAGCGCATTGTGGCGGCCGACATCCTCGCGGGTGATGGCGCGGCGGCCGTCCCAGAAGGCCGCGCCGTGGATGGCGGGCGTGATCCGGCGCAGGACCTGCCCCTCGGCCAGCGCGTCCATGGCGCGGCCGACATCCTCGGGCGGCATCGACCAGTTGGACGCCACCGGCACCACCTGCGGCAGTGCCGCCGCGATGCTGTCCACGCCGCAAAGCCCGCAGCCCACCGGCCCGACCATGCTGCGCCGGCGTTCGGCCAGACCGGCGGCAAGGCCGGGACGCAGCCACAGCCGCGCCTCGCGGGCGGGGAAACCGCCGGCCTCGACCTCGACATCCTCATAGTCCTGAACATCGGCGGGGCTGGCGATCAGCCCTTCGGTCAGGGCAAAACCCAGCGCGAAATCGCGCAGGTCATGGGGCGTGGCCATCAGCACGGCCTGAGACATGCCGTCGATGACGATGGCGACCGGGCATTCCTGCGGTTCGGGCGGCGGCGCGACGGGATGCCAGCCATCCTGCCAGCGCAGCGCGCCGCCGGGCTGGTCCTTCATCGGCGGGTCACTCGAGTTATCACTCTGCGGCCTCGGGCAGGATGCGGCGGGCGATCTCGGAATGATGGCGATACTCCTCTTGCCATTCCGACGGGCCGTTCGAGGGGCTGACCTGCACGGCCGTCACCTTGAATTCGGGGCAGTTCGTCGCCCAGTCGGAATTGTCGGTCGTCACCACATTGGCCTGAGTCGCCGGATGATGGAAGGTCGTATAGACCACGCCCGGCGCCACCCGTTCGGTGATCCGGGCCCGCAGCGTTGTTTCCCCCGAGCGTGAGGCCACCCGCACCCAGTCGCCATCCCGCAAGCCCCGGTTTTCCGCGTCCGAGGGATGGATTTCCAGCACATCCTCGGGGTGCCAGACCACGTTGTCGGTCCGCCTTGTCTGCGCGCCGACATTGTATTGCGACAGGATCCGCCCGGTGGTCAGCAACAGCGGGAAGCGGGCGCCGGTGCGCTCATCGGTCGCGACATATTCGGTATGGATGAAACGCCCCTTGCCGCGCACGAAGCCGTCGACATGCATCAAGGGCGTGCCCAGCGGCGCATCGGCATTGCAGGGCCATTGCACCGAGCCTTCGCGGTCCAGAAGATCGTAGCTCACGCCCGAGAAACTGGGCGTGGTCATGGCGATTTCGGCCATGATCTCGCGCGGGTGGGCATAGGACCAGCCAGCGCCCATGCGATTGGCCAGCATCTGGGTGATTTCCCAGTCCTCATGGCCGTTTCTGGGCGTCACCGCGCGGCGTACCATGTTGATGCGGCGTTCCGCATTGGTGAAGGTGCCGTCCTTTTCCAGAAAGGACGAGCCGGGCAGGAACACATGCGCGTAGTTCGAAGTCTCGTTCAGGAACAGGTCATGGACGATGACGATATCCATGGCCGCGAGCGCCGATGTCACATGGCTGGTATCGGGGTCCGACTGGACGATATCCTCGCCCTGACAGTAAAGGCCGCGGAAACGCCCGGCCAATGCTTCGTCAAACATGTTGGGGATGCGCAGACCCGGCTCATCGGACAAGGGCACGCCCCAGACCCGTTCATAGATCGCCCGCGTCGCCGCATCCGAGACATGGCGATAGCCCGGATATTCATGCGGGAACGACCCCATGTCGCAGGAACCCTGCACATTGTTCTGGCCGCGCAGCGGGTTCACGCCGGTGCCCGGCACGCCGATATTGCCGCACATCATGGCAAGGTTCGCGATCGCCATGACCGTGGTCGAGCCCTGCGAGTGCTCGGTCACGCCAAGGCCGTAATAGATGCTGGCGCGCGGCGCCGCAGCATAGGCGCGGGCAGCGCGGCGGATCAGATCGGCCGGGACCTTGCTGAGCTTTTCCACCTCATCGGGGCCGTGGCGCGGATCGGCGAGGAATTCGGCATAGGCCATGAATTCGTCCCAGTCGCAGCGGCTGCGGATGAATTCCTCGTCGTAAAGTTTCTCGGCCACGATGACATGGGCCAGCGCGGTCAGCACGGCGACATTGGTGCCGGGGCGCAGGGGCAGATGCAGCCCTTCGCCCATATGCGGAGTGGACAACAGGTCGATCTCGCGCGGGTCAAGGACGATCAGCCCCGCCCCCTGCCGCAGCCGCTTGCGCAGCCGGCTGGCAAAGACCGGATGGCCGTCGGTCGGATTGGCGCCGATGACCAGCGCCAGATCGGTATCGTCGACCGAATCGAAATCATGCGTCCCGGCCGAGGTGCCAAAGGCCGTCTTCAGCCCATAGCCTGTGGGCGAATGGCAGACGCGGGCGCAGGTATCGGTGTTGTTGTTGCCGAAAACCGCGCGGGCCAGCTTCTGGACCAGATAGGTTTCCTCATTCGTGCAGCGCGACGAGGTGATGACGCCGATAGCGTCGCGCCCGTGATCGCTTTGCGCCTGCCGCAGGCGCGATGCGGCGAAATCCAGCGCCTCGTCCCAGCCGACCACGCGCCATGGGTCCTGGATATTCTCGCGGATCATCGGCTGGGTCTGGCGGTCACGGTGGCTGGTATAGCCCCAGGCAAAGCGGCCCTTGACGCAGCTATGGCCGCGATTGGCCTTGCCATCGCGCGAGGGCACCATGCGCACGACCTCCTCGCCGCGCATATGGGCATCGAACGAACAGCCGACCCCGCAATAGGCGCAGGTCGTCTTGACGATGTGTTCGGGTGTGCCGATCTCGATCACCTTGTTCTCGATCAGCGTCGCGGTCGGGCAGACTTGCACGCAGGCCCCGCAACTGACGCAATCCGAGCTGAGGAAATCGTCGCTTTCCATCCCCGCCGAGACCCGGCTGTCAAAGCCCCGCCCCTCGATGGTCAGCGCGAAGGTGCCCTGCACCTCTTCGCAGGCGCGCACGCAGCGCGAACAGACGATGCATTTTGCCGGATCAAAGGTGAAATAGGGGTTCGATTGATCCTTGGGCCGGTATTCGGGATTGGGCGCCCCGGCCTCGCGCTGCATGAAATGGTTCGCGCCGGGGTCGAACCGCACCTCGCGCAGGCCCACCGCGCCGGCCATGTCCTGCAATTCGCAATCGCCATTGGCGGCGCAGGTCAGGCAGTCCAGCGGGTGGTCGCTGATGTAAAGCTCCATCACGCCCTTGCGGATGCG
Source organism: Paracoccus sp. (in: a-proteobacteria) (assembly GCA_018056045.1). Taxonomy (GTDB): domain Bacteria; phylum Pseudomonadota; class Alphaproteobacteria; order Rhodobacterales; family Rhodobacteraceae; genus Paracoccus. The sequence goes on along the minus strand of JAGPGI010000082.1, from coordinate 4,075 downwards.
GGCGATATCCTCGGTCTGGGTATGGACGACCATGCCTTCGGCCACCGGCGTCGTGCAGGAGGCGGGCGTGCCGCGCATGCCGTCGATGGCCACCACGCAGAGCCGGCATGAGCCAAAGGCGCTGACATGATCGGTGGCGCAAAGCTTGGGCACGCTGATCCCGGCCTCGGCGGCGGCGCGCATGACGCTGGTGCCGGCGGGGACGCGGACCTTGATGCCGTCCACGGTCAGGTTGACGATGGTGTCCGACTTGACCGCCGGGGTGCCCATGTCGCGGTCTGGAATGATGAAATCCTTCATTCTGCGGCCTCCTTGCGCGGCTGGCCGCGCCCGCTGAAGTCATCGGGGAAATGGGTCAGCGCCGACATCACCGGAAAGGGCGCAAAGCCCCCCAATGCGCAAAGCGAGCCCCATTTCATCGTGTTGCACAGATCGGTCAGGATCGGGATCGCGTCCGGATCGCCCGCGGCAATGCGGTCGATGGTCTCGACGCCCCGGACCGAGCCGATCCGGCAAGGCGTGCATTTCCCGCAGGATTCGACAGCGCAGAACTCCATGGCGAAGCGCGCCAGTTTCAGCATATCGGCGCTGTCGTCAAAGACGGTGATGCCGGCATGGCCCAAAAGCCCGTCCTTGCCCGCCAGCTCCTCATAGCCAAAGGGCACGTCGAATTCCCAATGCGGGATATATGAGCCAAGCGGCCCCCCGACCTGCGCCGCCTTGACCGGGCGGCCGCTGGCGGTGCCGCCGCCGATCTCATTGACGATCTGGCCCAGCGTCATGCCGAACGCGGCCTCGTAAAGCCCGCCATGGCGGACATTTCCGGCGATCTGGATCGGGATCGTGCCCTTGGACCGCCCGATCCCCAAGGCGGCATATGCCGCCCCGCCATGCGCCATGATCCACGGCACCGAGGCCAATGAGATCACGTTATTGACCACCGTGGGTCGGCCCAGAAACCCCTCAAGCGCCGGGATCGGAGGCTTGGCGCGCACGGTGCCGCGCTTGCCCTCAAGGCTGTTGAGCAGGCTGGTTTCCTCGCCGCAGACATAGGCACCCGCGCCGACGCGCACCTCCATATCATAGGCCCGTCCTGAGCCCAGAACCGAAGGCCCCAGCATCCCCGCCTGCCGCGCGACCGTAATCGCCGCCTGCATCTGGCGGATCGCATCGGGATATTCGCTGCGGATATAGACATAGCCGCGCGAGGCCCCCACGGCGATACCGGCAATCGCCATGCCCTCGATCAGGGTCAGCGGATCGCCTTCCATCAGCATCCGGTCGGCGAAGCTGCCGCTGTCGCCCTCGTCGGCATTGCAGATAATGTATTTCTGCACCGCTTTCGCGCCCGCCACGGTCTTCCACTTGATCCCGGTCGGAAAACCCGCCCCGCCGCGCCCGCGCAGCCCGGAGGCCGTGACCTCCTCAACGGTCTTTTCCGGTCCCAGTTCAAGGGCGCGCCGCAGCCCCGCCAGACCGCCATGCGCCTCGTATTCGGCGGTGGACATCGGGTCGATCACACCCACGCGGGCAAAGGTCAGCCGCGTCTGCCCACGCATCCATGGCAGTTCCTCGACAGGCCCCAAGGCCAGCGGGTGATCGCCGCCCGTGCGGATCGCCTCGGCAAGCCCCGCGACATCCTCAGGCGCCACCGGCCCATAGCCGTAACGCAGCCCGTCGCGTTCGACCTCGACCAAAGGCTCAAGCCAGATCATGCCGCGCGTGCCATTGCGGATGATCTGCGCATCGGGCAACGCGCGGGCCAGCGCATCCGCCACCTCATCCGCGCCCACGGCCCTTGCGGCGGCGTCGACAGGAACCCAGACCCTCATGCCCCCACCTCGGCCACCAGCCGCGTCAGCTTTGCCAGATCGGCGCGCCCGACCAGCCGCTGATCCATCTGGGCCGAGGGCGCACAGGCGCAAAGCCCCAGACAGAAGACCGGCTCCAGCGTCAGCCGCCCATCCGGCGTGGTTTCGTGGAAATCAATGCCAAGCGCGGCGCGAAGCTGATCGGCCAGCGCATCCGCGCCCATCGACTGACAGGCCTCGGCCCGGCACAGCCGCAGCACATGCCGCCCGGCGGGGGCTTCGCGGAAATCATGATAAAAGCTGACCACACCATGCATTTCGGCCCGCGTCAGGCCAAGCGCCGCTGCAATCACCGGCTGCGCCTCTTGCGGGATATAGCCCCATTCGGCCTGAATATCGTGCAGGATCGGCAACAAGGGCCCCTCGCGGTCGCGATGCAGGGCGACGATCGCATCAAGGCGTTCGCGGATGTCAGCGGAATTCGCTGTCGGGGTCATGGCTGGGCAGGTCCTGGCTCATTGCAATGCCCAACCAGCCTAGCCCCCTATGATAGTCGAAACAATCGCGATGTCCCGTCTATTGATTGAAATCATCAATCGAATCGGCAGCTTTCAGCAGGGCATCGACCAAAGGCGGATGCGGCTCGCGCCGCGCCGTCACCAGCCCGACCATATGCCCCGCACCGGCCAGCGGCCGCGCCCGGACGCCATGCGGCAAGGGCAGGCCCTGGGCCAGCGACTGCGGCAGGATCGCGGCCCAGTCGCCGCTGGCCACATGCGACAGGATCGCCAGCATCGAGGTCGACTCGACCCGCGGCATCGCATCCGCCCCCGCCTCCAGCAGGTGGCGGGTGACGATGCGGCGGTTCTGCATGTCCGGCGTCAGCAGGCACAGGGGCCGCCCGGCCGCCTCGGTCCAGTCGACCGGCCCGGTCTCGGCATCGCGCGACACCAGACAATAGGTCTCGCGGTAAAGCGGCCGGCTCTGCACCCGGCCCAAGGGTTCGCTGTCCAGATAGGTGACGCCGGCATCCAGCTCCAGCGCCTCGATCTGGTCGCGGATCTCGTCGGAACTGCGCGACAGGATCGACACGCCGGCATTCGGGTGGCGACGCAGAAACGGCCCGGTCAGCTCGGCAATGCGCGGCATCGCGGTGGGGATCACCCCCAGCCGCAGCAAGCCGGAAACCCCCTTGCGGCTGGCGGCCATCTCGGCCTGCATGGCGCGGGCATCGCCGACGATCCGCCGCGCCCAGTCCAGCACCCGCTCACCCTCGGGGGTCAGCCCCTGATAGCGCGAGCCGCGCCGCACCAGCTGCACGCCCAGCTGCTCTTCCAAGGCCTTGATCGCAGATGACAATGACGGCTGGGTAATGCCAAGCGCCTCGGCCGCGCGGCCGAAATGCTCTTCGCGCACCAGAACCATGAACATGGACAGCCGGTCGATCATCAGGCCTCCCGCCGCCCTCTTTCATGTCCAAATATCCTGCGGGGGTCCGGGGGCGCAAAGCCCCCGGTCCGGCAGATCAGACGATCTCGACGGCGTATTTCTCGATCACGGTATTGGCCAGCAGTCCCTCACACATGCGGGCAACCTCGGCCTTGGCCGCCTCGGCATCGCCCGAGGTCAGGTCAAGCTCGATCACCTTGCCCTGACGCACGCCCGAGACGCCCTGAAAGCCAAGCCCGCCCAGGGCATGGCGGATCGCCTCGCCCTGCGGGTCCAGAACCCCGTCCTTCAGCATGATGGTGACACGAGCCTTAAGGGGGGCTTTCATCGGCGGGCCTTTCAGTTGATCAGCGTCGGTTTGGTCAGGTTGGTGGTATTGGCGGGCATCAGGCCCAGCCGGCGGGCCACCTCGGTATAGGCATCGGTCAGGCTGCCCAGATCGCGGCGGAACACGTCCTTGTCCAGCTTCTGCCCGGTCTTGACGTCCCAGAGCCGGCAGGAATCCGGGCTGATCTCGTCAGCGACGACCAGACGCATGAAATCGCCGTCCCAGATGCGGCCGATCTCGATCTTGAAGTCGATCAGCTTGATGCCGACGCCAAAGAACACGCCCGCGAGGAAATCGTTCACCCGCAGGGCCAGCGACACGATATCGTCCAGATCCTGCTGGCTGGCCCAGCCGAATGCAATGACATATTCCTCGGAGACGAAGGGGTCGCCCAGCTCGTCGTTCTTGAAGCTGTATTCGACGATCGGGCGCGGCAGGGGCGTGCCCTCCTCCATGCCCAGCCGCTTGGCGATCGAGCCGGCGGCGA